>JARGFV010000022.1 GCA_029210545.1 bacterium | reverse complement strand
CGACCGGCGCAAGAGCCCGGGTTTCACCACGGAGGCACGGCTTGTCACGCCATAGCTCGAAGAGCGACGGCGGAAGAAAATCGGAGGAAACCGGAAAGATGGGGTTCTGCCCGCGCTGCGCCAAGGCCCGATAGAGCCTGAACCACAGCTCAGCCATTGCCAGGCTGAACCACAGGGTGACACAGAGTTAGAATGAAAACATTGAAGGTGGTTTTAAGGATCTGACCTTGGTTTATTGCTCTACCTTGTGGAAACCTGCCTGCCACGGCGTAGTCACGCCCTTTGTGTGACGAAGACGGGTGGAGCGGCCTTCAGCCGGCCGCGCTGTGGTTAACCGATTTTAAGAACAAAAGTCATACGGCCGGTAGCTGTCAGCTGTCTTTCACATCGACGATGGCGTTCTTGCCGTCCACGTAGACCAGGGACGGTTTGTGGCTGGCGGCGTCCCTTGCGTCCACCTGGACGAAGCAGGCCACGATGATCATATCCCCGCGCCTGGCTTTGTGCGCCGCGGCTCCGTTGATGACCATCTCGCCGCCTCCGCGCTTACCGATGATCGTGTAGGTCTCGAACCGTTCGCCGTTGGTGATGTTCCAGATATGGACCTGGGCGAAGGGCGGTATCCTGGCGGCGTCCAGAAGATCCTGGTCGATGGTGATGGACCCCTCGTATTCGAGGTTGGCGTCGGTGACCGTGGCCCGGTGGATCTTTCCTGCCAGCATGTTGTATTTCATCCTAACTCTCCTGTTGATAGGGCTGAAAGTCCGTGCGGGACTTTCAGCTGACGGAAAGGAAAAAGCGGGGTTTTTCCTTTCCTCACGTAGACTGCTGATAATCGCCAAAGTCTGTGCGAGACTTTGGCTCAACGGAAAGGAAAAAGCGGGGTTTTTCCTTTCCTCACGGAGACTGCTGATAATCACCAAAGTCTGTGCGAGACTTTGGCTCAACGGAAAGGAAAAAGCGGGGTTTTTCCTTTCCTCACGGATCGCTGACATACTTGGCCGTCATCGATCCGGGCGCCTTTCCCAGGCGCGGCTGCTTTTGCCGGTCATCGATCCGGGCGCCTTTCCCAGGCGCGATGACAATTATTGGCGTAATGATCAACCGTCTTCCAGCAGCACAGTGTTGTCAATAAGTCTCGCAGGTCCCACCCTGACCGCCATGGCCAGTAAGGCGGGCTTATCAATAGCATCTATCGGTGCGAGGGTTTCAGCGTCAACCACGTTGACGTAGTCGATGGTCAGCAGGGGCTGCTCATCGATCATCTCGATCACCTTTTTCTTGATAACGGATGGATCCATGATCCCTTCGGCAACCATCTCCCTGGCGATCTCCAGGGAACGGGACAGGGCGAGAGCGCTCTCCCGTTCACGCGCGGACAGGTAAGCGTTGCGGCTGCTCATGGCCAGCCCGTCCGGCTCCCTGACCGTCGGCAGCCCGATGACTTCGACGTCCATGTCGAGATCGGCCGCCATCCTCCTGATGACCAGATACTGCTGGTAGTCCTTGAGCCCGAAATAGGCCCGGTGGGGCCGCGTGATGTTGAAAAGCTTGTTGACCACGGTGGTGACCCCGTCGAAATGCCCGGGCCGGGACGCGCCGCAAAGGTTATCCGTCAATGCCGCCACAGAAACGGTGGTGGCGCTGCCGTCCGGGTACATCTCTTCCACGGTCGGTGTGAAAAGGACGTCGCATCCAACCTCCCTGAGCATGGAGGTGTCCTCTTCCAGGTCCCTCGGATAGGCGTCGTAATCCTCGTTCGGGCCGAACTGGGTGGGGTTGACGAAGATGCTGACCACGAGGGCATGGTTGTCATTGCGCGCCCGGCGCATGAGGCTCAGGTGCCCTTCGTGGAGGTAGCCCATGGTGGGGACGAACCCGATCCGGTCGCCTTCGTCGCGGAGGCGGGAGGAGTGGGCCAGCATTTGGCTTATCGTCGTTATTATCTTCATAAGTAACTCAATTTCACATTTCACATTTCACGCAATAATCTACTGGCCGAGTTATCCTTGAAATTTGAATTTTGATGGACTCGCAAAAGGTCCATCAACGCACCCCGCGTGGGGTGCCCAAATCAATGACTCACTCCGTAAGTCATTGATTTGTAAGGAAAGGGAAAACGACGCTTTTCCCTTTCCGTGGAGCAAAAAGTCCCGGATTGGACTTTTTGCGACCCTGTCAATTTTGAAATATGAAATTATTCATATGAATGCTTTTCCTCGGGAAACGTCCCTTCGGTCACTTCCTCAACGTATTTCTTGAGGGCCTTTTCCATCTCGGCCCCGATCTCGGCGTAACGCTTCACGAACTTCGGCACGAACCGGTCGTAGATGCCGAGAAGGTCGTTCATGACCAGGACCTGGCCGTCGCAGTGCGGACCGGCCCCGATGCCGATAGTAGGGATGGACAACCGCTCCGTGACCTGACGCGCCGCTTCGGTGGGGATACCCTCAAGAACGACGCTGTATGCTCCGGCTTCCTGAACGGCCCTGGCATCGTCGAGAAGTACCCTGAGCCCATCTTCCCCCCGTCCCTGGATCCGGTAACCTCCCATCTGGTGGACCGACTGGGGCGTCAGCCCCACGTGGCCCATGACCGGTATCCCCCTCGATACGAGGTGATTGATTGTCTCGGCCATGATCACGCCGCCTTCCAGTTTTACAGTATGGGCCGGGGTCTCTTTCAGGAAACGGGCGGCGTTATTAAAGGCAGTCCCAGGGTCGGACTGGTATGAACCGAAGGGCATGTCCGCCACCAGGAGGGCCCGTTGACAGCCCCTTCCGGCAGCCCGGGTGTGGTGCAGCATCTCTTCCATGGTGACTGGCACCGTCGTGTCATACCCCAGAACGACCTGGGCAAGCGAGTCACCCACCAGGATGATCTGGGCTCCCGAGCGGTCCGCGTAAAGGGCGCTGGGATAATCGTAGGCGGTGACCATGGCGATGCGCTGCCGGCCCTTCATGCCTTTGACTGTGTTGACGGTTATCTGCTCATCCATTGTCGTATCGGTGATCCGTGATTAGTGATCCGTGATTGGTAAAGCTCTATTATTCATGCTTCTACTGATCACGAGTCACTGGTCACCAATCACTGCTCCCAATAAAAAATCCCCGTGCACAGACGGGGACGACTGCCGGATGGCAGCGTTTCGATCTTCCCCGTCCCGGTCCGATCAGGCGGATCCGAGCGGCACGTAAAATTGAACCCCCTTTTTCATCCGTCGGATCTCCCGGACCAGGTCCTGGAAGTCTTCGGGTCTCCTGACAAAGTCCACCTCGGCGGTGTTGATGATCAGGAGCGGGGTCTCGCTGTAATTGAAAAAAAACCGGTTGTACCCTTCATTGACAGCCTCAATGTACTCTCGGCTGATCTCTCTTTCAAAGCTGCGCCCCCTCATCCTGATGCGCTGCTGGAGCACCTCGGGGGGGGACTGCAGGTAGATGACCAGGTCGGGTTTCGGGATCCTCTGGTCCAGCAGTGAATAAATCTGCTGATAGAGGGCCAGTTCGTCACCGTCCAGGTTCACCGACGCGAAGATCCTGTCCTTTGCAAAGAGGTAATCGCAGATGACGCTCTGGCTGAACAGCTCCTGCTGGGCCAGTTCTCTTTGCTGCTGATATCTGCTGAGGAGAAAGAACATCTGGGTCTGAAAGGCAAAACCTGCCGGGTTCGTGTAGAATTTCGGGAGGAAAGGGTTTTCAGCCGCCTTTTCCAGGATGACCCTTGACGCAAACACCTCACCGAGCATCTGAACCAGGCTCGTCTTGCCGACCCCGATGGGTCCCTCAACGACGATATACCTCTTGTCCATCATTTTGTCATTGCCCAACCTTAATTATAGTTTCTTCGGCGAAGGTTGGTCAAGGCCCAGCACCGGCTTTCCGGACGTCAAAGCTTCAAGAGTGCCCAGACGTTTTACCGCCTGTTCGCGAGCAGACCTTTCAAGACCGGCGGCTATCTGTGCCGCTGTCCGGCCTGTGCCGGGGATCGGAAGGCTTCCCTCCAGCTCCGCCAGCGGTACCATGACGAACCTTCTGCCGGTCATACGCGGGTGGGGGAGGATCAGATCCGGTTCTTCCATCCGCTCGTCACCAAAAAGCAGGAGGTCAAGGTCCATGACCCTCGGCTCTGCCTTTCCAGGCGTCCGCTCCCTGCCGAGCTCCTTTTCCAGCCGGAGGACCGCCTTGAGAAGTTCTCCGGCTGTCAACGCGGTCTCGATCCTGGCGACAGCGTTGATGAACAATCCCCCCCCGACCTCGACGGGGGCGGTTTCGTACAGGGAGGAGAGGTCCGTCACCCTTGTTGTCTCCAGAGACGACAGCCCCTCCACGGCCCTGGACATGAACAGCATTCTGTCCCCGGCATTGCTGCCCAGGCCGATCCATGCCGTTATCACATCCCTGCCGTTACCAATCGACGTTCTTGACGCGGAGGAGCGCCTCCGCCAGCCTGTCCTCGTCCACGGTGAGGGAAATGCGGAAGTAGCCTTCACCGTGCTTTCCGAATCCATTGCCGGGAGTGAGCGCGACACCTGTCTCCCTCAGGATCCGTCCGACGAATTCGGCCGAGGACAGGCCTCCTGGTGTTTTCACCCACATGTAGAAGGAGGCTTTGGGCACCTGGAAGGAAAAGCCGGCTTCTGAAAGCATCTCGCAGGCCAGGTCCCGCCTCGACTGGTAAACTTTCCGCAGTTCGGCGACAGGCCCCTGATCGGCCTGCAGGGCCTCGATCCCGGCCTCCTGGACAGCCTGGAAGATACCCGAATCGATGTTGGTCTTGATCCGTCCGATGGCGGCTACGGCGTCGGCATTGCCGCACACCCACCCGATGCGCCACCCCGTCATGTTGTACGTTTTGGAGAGGGAATGGAACTCGATGCCGACCTCGGCCGCGCCGTCAAGTTCGAGAAAGCTCATGGGAGCCTGATCGTCATAGTATACTTCGGTGTAGGCGGCATCGTGGCAGATCAGGATGTTGTGCTGCCTGGCGAAGGCGATCGCCATTTCGTAAAAATCACGACCGGCCACGGCGGAGGTGGGGTTGTTCGGATAGTTCAGGAACATGAGTTTCGCCCGCTCCAGGACATCGGCGGGGATGGCGTCGAACTCGGGCAGGAACGAGTTCTTCTCCAGAAGGGGCATGATGTGGGCCTCGCCGCCGGCGAAAAGGGTCCCGATGCTGTAAACAGGATAACCGGGATCCGGGCACAGGACCACGTCTCCCGGGTTCACGAAGGCCAGAGGTGTGTGTGCGATCCCTTCCTTGGATCCGATGAGGGAAACCACCTCCGTGGCTGGATCGAGGGTAACGTTGAAACGGCTCGCATACCACCCGGCTACCGCCTGGCGAAAGGAAAGCATCCCCTCGTAGCTCGGATACCGGTGGTGTACGGGGTTGTCCACCGCCCTTTTGAGCCTGTCGATGATGTGGGCCGGGGTCGGAAGGTCCGGATCTCCGACACCGAGACTGATGATGTCGATCCCCCTGGCAGCCACCTCGGCCTTCATCCGGTCCAGTTCGGCGAAGAGGTACGGGGGGAGGCTCTTTAAGCGATCGGCCTGTTCAATTTTCAACGTGTTCCTCCTGGTAGTCTATTACTTGCCTGGTGTGGGGGTCTGGGGGTGAGGGGGTATGGGAGAATGAATCCTAGACTGTCCCTGTCACATTACTCCGTTACTCCCATACCTCCATACATCCATACCTGGGCCTGTCATTTCAGGCCCAGAACGTCCGCCATGGAATATAGTCCTGGTGCCCGGTCCGCCACCCACAGGGCGGCGCGTACGGCACCGCGGGCAAAGTTGTCCCGGCTGTGGGCGCGGTGGGTCAGTTCGATCCTCTCCCCCGTCCCGGCCAGGAGCAGTGTGTGCTCCCCGACGATGTCCCCGGCTCGAACGGTCTGGATGCCGATCTCCTCCACGGTCCTTTCCCCGATCATTCCATGTCTCGCGTAAACAGCCTGTTTCTCCAGATCCCTTCCCAGGGCTTCGGCCACGATCTCCGCCAGGCGAAGGGCCGTACCGCTGGGAGCGTCCTTTTTCATCCGATGGTGTGCTTCGATGATCTCAACGTCGTAATCATCTCCCAGGGCTGCCGCCGCGGTGGCAGCCAGCTGAAAGAGCAGGTTAACCCCGACGCTCATGTTGGGCGCGAAAACAGTGGGGGTGCGTCCGGCAAAAATGGCCAGTGCTTCCTTCTGCTCTCCGTTAAGGCCAGTGGTGCCGATGACAGCGCAAATCCCCGCCTCGGCGCACGTTTCGAGGTTCCTCAGGGTGGCTTCCGGGGTCGTGAAATCGATGAGGACATCCACGTCATCCGGCAGATCCTCGAACCGCGAGGTGACTCGTACGGGCGGAGCTTCGGAACCTCCCCGTCGAACAAGGGCCTGTCCCAGTTGAGGGTGGCCTTCCCGCTCAAGGGCTCCGGCCAGTTCGATCCCGGGGGTGGAGTCGATGAAGCCGATGACGGCTGTACCCATGCGGCCGAAAGCGCCCGCAACAATTGCTCTGATCATAGTTTTCTCTCAATCTTCAATTTTCGGATCTTCCGGTTAATGCGTACCTGGATGTTGCCACTCCAGATTCCCAAAGCGGATTCACCACAGAGGTCACCGAGGTCACAGAGGAAACCAACGATCCTTCCCCACACCTGACCTTTCCCATTCGGGAAAGGTATTTCTTCGCAATCGGCAATGGATAATGCCATCCCGTCCTCTTGGCTTTTCCGCAATGCTCCTTCGCTCCCATGCACCCTTGCTCCCTGGGTTCTTCCCCGTGTCCCCGTGTCAGCTTTCCTGTTCCCTCCGCCCCCTACAGCAGCCCGTAATTTGAAAGGGCCTTGCGGACCTTCACCGCACCATTTTCCGTGAGGGGCACCAGCGGCAGACGCAATTCGTTTTCGATGTGACCCATCATCGCCAGGGCGCCCTTGACAGGGATCGGGTTCGTTTCCACGAACATGGCGTCGCACAAGGGCAAAAGCTGATGGTGAAGCCCGGCTGCGCCGGTCATGTCGCCATCCTGAAAAAGGCGGCACAAGGCAGCCATGTCGCCGGGGACGATGTTGGAGACCACCGAGATCACACCGTTCCCGCCAACGGCGAGGAGAGGGTAGACCAGGGCGTCTTCCCCTGAGAGGATGATGAACTCATCGGGGACAACCCGCCTGGTATAGCTGGTCTGTTTCAGGTCCGCGGCGGCGTCCTTCAGGCCTATGATGTTGGGAACGGCAGACAGGCGGCCCACCGTTTCGGGCAGCATGTTGATCCCGGTGCGGCCCGGTACGTTGTAAAGGATGATGGGGATGTCCACCCCCTTTGCCACGGTGGTGAAATGGGCGACGAGGCCGTCCTGGGTAGGTTTGTTGTAATAGGGGGTGATCATGAGGGCACCGTTCGCACCGACATCCTTGACCCTTCGGGTCAGTTCCAGAGCCTCGCTGGTCGAATTGGAACCGGACCCCGCGATAACCGGGACCCTGCCCCCGGTGTGCTCGACGACGATGCGCACCACTTCCACATGCTCGTCGTGACTGAGGGTCGATGCCTCGCCGGTGGTGCCGCACGGTACGAGACCGTCTATACCACCCTCGATCTGCCGATCGACGTGGGCCCGAAGGGCGTCAGTGTCAATACGGCCGTTACGGAAAGGTGTGACCAGTGCGGTGAAAGCTCCCTTGAACATGTTTGACCTCCCCGGTTGCGTGTCTTAAAACCGTGACACGCAACTGTAAGTTTGGCGGGACCCCAAAAAGTAATACAACTTCAGACATTAAGATCCCGGGAAAAATTTTTGAGTCCTTCACGATTTTTCGGTCTGCCCGCAGGATACCGTTTCTCCGGTGAGTTCGCCCCGATAGACAAGGGAGGCGTTCCCTTCCAGGTGCACATCTCCTGCCATGGGGTCCTTCCCGTCCAGGTGGACGATGAGCACGTCACCGCCCCGGGTCGTCACCGATACCGGAGGCGTGGTCAGTCCCCTTACAGTGGCCACGATGGCTGCGGCGACAGCCCCCGTCCCACAGGCCAGTGTCTCTGCTTCCACCCCTCTCTCGTAGGTCCTGATATTGACCGAACCGGTGCCGGTGATTTCAATGAAGTTGGCGTTGGTGCCGGCAGGGGAGAACCTGGGGTGGAAACGGATCTTCCTGCCGGTCTCCTGGACGTCCAGATCCTCCAGGTTCCCGGACGGTAGCAGTACAATGGTGTGGGGAACTCCCGTGTCCACGAACCCCGCCTCGATCTGTTCACCGTCGTCGAGTTCGAGGTCGAATCGCGGCTCAAGACCTGCCGGCCGGGTGAGCTGAACCGTGACGCCGGTGCCGTCCACCGACGCCTGGATCGGTCCCGCTATGGTCCTGAAGACCAGTTCCTCGCCGGAGATTCCGTCCAGGGACGCCAGCCGCGCAACGCACCTTGCGGCGTTGCCGCACATCTCGGCCTCGCTGCCGTCGGAGTTAAAGAACCTCCAGGCGAAATCCAGTTCAGGGTCGTCTTCTATGAGCAGGAGTCCGTCGGCTCCCACCGACTGTCCCCTGCGGCACGCCTGCACGGCGAGTTCAACCATCTCGCTATTCGCGACGAGCTTGCCGCGGTTGTCGATGATGATAAAGTCGTTTCCGGTGCCGCTCATCTTCACGAAAGGGATCGGAAAGTCCATAAGTTTCTCCCTTAAGTAGCGATCAGGATGGACTTTCCGATCCCTTTCGCTCAAATCCAACGTCCAATGCCTGCCGCGTCGTAGTCCGGAGGAGGAAGACGGGTCCAATGTCCAAAGAGGAGCACAAACGGTAGTCATTATTAACAGTGTTTTTTCTTTGGGCTTTGGTCTTTGGTCCCTGGACTGTCATTGTTTAAATATCCTCTCACCCCGTACCAGGTCATCCATGGTTTCCCGGTCCCGGACGACCTGGAACCGGTCCTCTGACACCATCACCTCGGCTACGCGCGGCCGCGAGTTGTACTGGGATGACATGGAGAATCCGTAAGCGCCGGCGCTCTTGATGGCAAGCAGCTCACCCTGGGACATTATCGGAAGCTTGTGGTCCCTGGCCAGAAAGTCTGTTGACTCGCATATGGGCCCCACCACATCGGCCACCATCTCTTCCCGGTCGGTGCGGATAACAGGGACCACCTCCTGATAGGCATCGTAGAGGCTCGGCCTGATGAGGTCGTTCATGGCGGCGTCCACGACGACGAAGTTTTTGGTGGATCCCTTCTTGTTGTAAAGGATCCGGGCGACCAGGATGCCCGCGTTGCCGACGATGACCCGGCCTGGCTCGAGGATCAGGATCTTGTCCTTCCTTCCGAGGGCACTGACAATAGTCTCGGCGTAGTTGGCAGGCAGGGGAGGGGACTCCTCGTCGTAAACGATCCCGAGGCCTCCGCCCACGTCCACGTAACGGACAGGGATCCCCTCGCTTTCCAATTTGTCCACCAGGGCCATGAGCTTTGCCACCGCTTCCCCGAAAGGTTCGGCGGTCGTGAGCTGGGAGCCGATATGACAGTCAACGCCCACAACTTCGATACCGTCCATGCCCGCCGCTTCCCTGTAAATGGCCAACGCTTCTGTCACGGGTATCCCGAACTTGTTCTTTTTCATCCCCGTGGAGATGTAGGGGTGGGTTTTGGGGTCCACGTCCGGGTTGACACGGAGGGCCAATGGCGCCTTCCTGTTCATCTGGCGCGCCGTCATGTCAAGGGTGTGCAGTTCCTCGGCCGATTCCACGTTGAACATGAGGATCCCGGCGTCCAGGGCGTAGCGGATCTCGTCGATCCTTTTGCCCACTCCGGAAAACACGATCCGGTCTGCCGGAATCCCTGCCCCAAGGGCCCTGAATAGCTCCCCGCCGGACACGATATCAGCCCCGGCGCCCTCTTTCGCCAAAAGCTCGAGCACGGCCAGGTTGGAGCAGGCCTTGACTGAGTAGCACACCACGTGATCGGTGCCGGCAAAGGCCTCGGTAAAGACCTTGAAGTGTCGGGTTATGGTGGAGGCGCTGTACAGATAAAAGGGTGTTCCCACCTCGGCGGCAATACGCTCAACAGGCACGCTCTCACAGTAGAGCTCGTTCCCTCTGTAGCTGAAAAAATTCATTGTTCCGTTTCCTGTGCCTCAAGTCCCTTCCGGATCTTTGAGTAAAGAGCCCGGCTTCGCGGCGTGGTGTAGACGCGGTACCGGGCGTGAAGTCCGCAAATTTATCAGAATTGGAGTAGCTTCGACAGCATTAATTTCACTTCGGTTTTTCATGCTGGAGATCTGGATTTTTTATATTCTACCTCCAGGGTGGTGCCAGAGGAACATGGCAGCACCCTGGAGGTTAATTGGAGCCTTCCGCATCCCGCTCCCCATCGGCAGTGCCCCAGGGACCTGACGGATGGGCGGGCGGACCCTTGACTCCGCAGGCCGCGACAAGAAGAGTCGCTATCAGTGCGCTAATTGCCGCGAAACGTATCCAGCCACTCACGGGCTTCCTCCAGCGCTCCGGCAACCTGACCGTAGGCCGTCCCACCGATGACATCGCGACGGCTGATGGACGATCGAACATCGAGGGCTTCGAAAACCCCTTCCTCGATGAGGTCGCATCGCTTTTTCATCTCGGCGAGCGTAAGATCGGGAAGACCGCACCTCTTTTCCAGGCAAAGGGCGACCAGGTTCCCGGTTATCTCGTGTGCCTGCCGGAAAGGGACCCCTTTTCCCACAAGGTAATCGGCCAGGTCCGTCGCCGTGGAAAACCCGTCGTCAGCGGCTTCGGCCATGGCTTCATTGTTGAAAGCCAGGCCCAGCACGAGACCGGTCATGATCTCGAGGGAACCGGCCAGCGTTCTGGCAGAATCGAAAACAGGCTCTTTGTCCTCCTGGAGATCCCTGTTGTAGGTCATGGGCAGCCCCTTCAATGTAACCAGAAGGGATGTGAGGTTGCCGATCATCCTCCCCGTCTTGCCGCGGACGAGCTCGGCTGAGTCGGGGTTTTTCTTCTGCGGCATCATGCTGCTCCCGGTAGCAAAAGCGTCGGGAAGGGTCACAAAGGAGAACTCGGCAGTGGCCCAGAGAACGACCTCTTCGGCGAGGCGGCTTAAGTGGACCTGAGCGAGGGCCGAGGCGAACAGGAACTCCGCCGCGAAATCGCGGTTGGAAACGGTATCCATGCTGTTGCGCGTAACCCCGCGAAAACCCAGTTCGTTGGCTGTCATGTGGCGGTCTATGGGGTGAGGGGTGCCGGCGAGGGCTCCCGCACCGAGGGGGTTTAGATCCAGGCTCTGCGCCAGGGCGGTGAACCTGACGTGGTCACGGCGCAGCATCTCGAAGTAGGCCATGAGGTGGTGGGCCAGGAGAACAGGCTGGGCTCTTTGCAGATGGGTATACCCGGGGACGACAGTCTCCACGTGCTCCTCGCTCCGGGTGACCAGGGCGTCGAGGAGGTCGACGATGCTCAAAGCTATCGCTGTTGACGTTTCCCTCACGTAGAGGGTGAGGTCGAGTGCCACCTGGTCATTGCGGCTTCGGGCCGTGTGCAGACGCCCTCCGGCCTCTCCGATCCTGGCGGTGAGCAGGGTCTCGATGTTCATATGAACGTCTTCAAGGGCCTTGTCCCATGGCTCGGCACCGGCGTCGAGCTCGGCAAGGATCCTTTTCAGTTCCTCGACGATGAGCCTGGCGTCTCCGGCGGGAATGATCCCGCGTTTACCGAGCATGCGGGCGTGGGCCATGCTTCCCCGGATGTCCTGGGGATAAAGCTCCCTGTCGTAGGAAATCGATTCCGAGAACTCTTCCAGAATGCGGGAGGTTTTCTCATCGAAACGTCCCTGCCACGGCTTTTTGGTCATGCGCGCTCCTTTTACAAGTCCATCAAAAGATATTCAAGGGGTTTCCCGCGTCGTCGGAGATCCCGGTGAGAAGTTCGTCGCCGCTCATCTTTTCCCACCCGGTGACGGTACCGGGCCTGTAAACTCCGGTCACCTTGACCATGGACCGGGAGGACCGGGGATCGGTTTCGTGGTGGGGGAAAAGCCGTATCGTGTAAAGACGGGTGGCGTCCCCGAAGCGAAGCCTCGACACGGGAGCTCCGGAAAAATCATCGGTTTTAAATTCCGACAGCTTGATCCTTGGAAGTTTGTGACGCATACCCGCCACGATGCTGGAGTTTCCGAAGGCATGGACCAATGGATCTCCCTCGAGTTCGGTCTCCGAAGAGGTGTTGACGAAAACGGTGATCGTTTCCCGGGTACCGGGAGTCTTGAAAAGGTGCTCACCGTAAAATCCTGTTACGACGTCCCTGAACACCTTGTGCTCCGGTTTCGGGTTGCACTGGATGACGGCCAGAAGATCCAGATGGTGATGCCGCTTGAAATAGATCTCATTGGTCTTCTCGATGATGGTCATGATGTTGGAGTGGTGCAGATCCCGGTAAACGTAATCGAAGCAGATGACGGGCATGAAATTAAAGGGCACGTGGCGACAGGTAAACAGGAGAAAGGCCTTCCCCTGGTACAGGTCGAAGGAACAATCCACCGTCTCCTCTCCAGCAAAGGGGTATGTCTTGGCCGAAAGGAAACAGCGGACAGCTCCATCCCTTTCCTTGACGATGGTTACGCACATGTTGACCGGTTTGGCGTGGTCCTCTCCCTCACTCTCCTTAATGATGGCGTCCAGACTCTCCCTGTTGTCCTCGGCGAACCTCTGCAGCAGTTTCCGGAACTGCTGCAGGGTGATGTGCTCCACGCCCAGAACGGTCACGGTATTGTCGGGCAGGTCCTCCGAAACCGTGTTGATGACCCTGTCGAGGGCGTCGAACGGTACTGAACTTTCGGGCAGGAACACGAAATGGAGAAGCTCTTCTTCGGGCATCCTCGCCACAGTCTCCAGAACCGAAAACACGCGTTGCTCCTGAAGGGCCCTGTCCTTGAGCTTGAAAAGACGTCCTTCACGGCCCAGCCTGCAGGGGATCTGGGCGATGAGCGAGTGAACACCGGCCCCCACCGGGAACTCCAGGTCCACTGTATGTTCGATGATCCTTATCATTGATCAGGTTGTGAAGACCTTGGACAGGATGTGCCTTGTCCCGTCGGTGATGTCCAGGGTCATCAGCGTCTCCCGGTCGGCCCAGACGACCTCTTCGATCTCGCTTTCGTTGGGTTTCACTTTGCCTCCCCTGGGGGACGCCAGGTAATATAATATCACGTAGTGCGTCCTGTGATCATTCCCCGGGACGACCTCGTAGATGTCCACGAGGCCTTCAATATGGACATCGAGTCCCACTTCCTCGAGGACTTCCCGCTTTAACGCTACCGTGATCGGTTCGCCCAGGTCGATCTTCCCGCCCGGCATGACCCACCTGCCCTGCCACGGAGGGATGGCCCGCTTGGTGAGGAGGACGTGGCCGGCGTCGTTTTGTACTACGGCGACTACGGCAGTCCGGACTGCTTTTTTCTCATATCTCATAGTTTTAGGGGTAATGCGGCTTCCAATGTCAAAGCTTATATCTCAAGCGTTCAGCTGCTTCTCTTCTTCCTCGCTTCGTTGATCCTCAGCCTCAAGGCGTTCACCCTGATGAAGCCGGTGGAGTCGGCCTGGTCGAAGACCGTCTCCTCCTCGAAGGTGGCAAAGTCGGTGACGTACAGGGAGTCGGGGGCCTTGCGGCCTGCCACCCTGCAGGAGCCTTTGAACAGTTTCAGCCGGGCTGTGCCGGTGACACCCTTCTGGGTCTCGTCGATGCAGTTGCGCAGCCAGTCCATCTCGGGGCTGAACCAGTAACCGTTGTAGATGAGCTCGGAAAAGCGCGGCACCAGGGAGTCGCGAAGGTGCATGATCTCCCGGTCCATTGTCACCGATTCCACCGCGCGGTGGGCCATGTGGAGGATGGTTCCGCCCGGAGTCTCGTAGACACCGCGGGATTTCATGCCGATATAGCGGTTCTCCACCATGTCCATCCGGCCGACACCGTGACGCCCGCCCATCTCATTGAGGCGGGCCAGGAGGTTCGCCGGGGACAGGGGTTCACCGTCCACCGTGACGGGGGTCCCGTCGTCGAACCCGATCTCCACATATCCGGGTTTGTCCGGCGCATCTTCCGGGGCCACCGTCAGGGTAAACATGGACTCGTCGGGCTCCATCCAGGGGTCTTCCAGGATCCCCCCCTCGTAGCTGATGTGAAGCAGATTGCGATCGCTGCTGTACGGCTTCTCCCGGGTGACCGGGATCGGGATGTCGTGTTTTTTCGCGTACTCGATGAGGGCCGTACGGCTGCCCAGGTCCCACTCTCTCCACGGGGCGATGACAGTGACGCCGGGCATGAGGGTATGGTAGGCAAGCTCGAACCTGACCTGGTCGTTCCCTTTTCCAGTGGCGCCGTGAGACACGGCATCAGCCCCGACCCGTCGTGCCACTTCGATCTGTGCCTTGGCGATGATGGGTCTGGCGATGCTCGTCCCGAGGAGGTAGTACCCTTCGTAGATGGCGTTGCCCCGCAGGGCCGGGAAAACGAAATCCCTGACGAACTCCTCCTTGATGTCCTCGATGTAAACTTCACTGGCTCCCGTTCTCAACGCCTTTTCACGGATGCCGTCCATCTCGTCGCCCTGGCCGAGGTCGGCGGCGAAAGCCACCACTTCACACTGGTACTCTTCCTTGAGCCAGGTGAGGATGACCGAGGTGTCGAGACCACCGGAATAGGCCAGAACTACTTTTTTTACGTCGGGTTTCTCGCTCATAAATTCTCCTTCTTCATTCAAAGATTATTTCAACAGCCATTCCATCAGCGCCTTCTGGGTATGAAGACGGTTTTCAGCCTGGTCGAATATCGCGCTGCGGGGATGCTCCATGACCTCTTCGGTGATCTCTTCACCCCTGTGAGCCGGCAGACAATGGAGAAAACGGGCATCCGGGTCGGCGTCACCGATCCTGGCAGCGTTCAGCTGATACGCGGCCAGGTCCTTACGCCTTCTCTCCGACTCTTCTTCCTGTCCCATGCTCGTCCAGACATCGGTGTACAGGAACTGTGCCCCCGCACAGGCCTCGGCAGGATCCGTGGTCGTACGGATCGAGCCGCCTGACCGGGCAGCCAGCTGCAGGCTCTCGTTCAGGAATGCGGGGTCCGGGCTGTAACCCTCAGGACAGGCGAGGACGAGTTCCATACCGGTCATGGCGCAGCCCAGGATCAGGCTGTTGGCGACGTTGTTGCCGTCCCCAAGCCAGGCCACCCTCACGCCCTTGAGGGAGCCGGCGATCTCCTGCATGGTCATAAGGTCGGCAAGGGCCTGGCAAGGGTGGGCAAGGTCGGTGAGGGCGTTGATCACCGGTATATCGGACTCTTCGGCGAGGATCCGGGCCGTTTCCTGGCTGTAGGTCCTGACCACCAGGGCGGAAAGGTAGCGCGACAGGACCTTCCCGGTGTCGCTGAGAAGCTCTCCACGGGAAAGATGGACATCCCTCGGGCTCAGGAAGATGGACTGACCTCCCAGCTGGTAGATCCCGACCTCGAAGGAGACCCGCGTCCGCGTGGAGGCTTTTTCAAAGAGCAGACCGACGCTCTTGCCCAGAAGAGGGCAGTCGGTCATGGCCGGTCCGCGCTTTTTCATCTCCAGGGCCCGATCCAGGAGGGAGGCCAGTTCCCCGGATGTTATGTCCATAAGGGTGAGAAAGTCCCTCTTGCTCATGGTGATCAACCTCCGTATTCGCCCAGGACCAGGTCGAGGGCATTGAGCATCCCCAGGATGTCTTCGCCGGCGATGTTCAGGGGCGGTGTGAAACGCAGGGTCCGCTCGCCTACCGCGGTTACCAGGTACCCTTTTGTCATGAGGGATCCGACCAGGGGGGCTGCCGGAACGGTAAGCTCCATACCCAGGAGGAGACCCATGCCCCGTACCTCGATAACGATGTCGTGACGCCTTGCAAGATCCTGAAGACCGGCCCTGAGCTGCTCACCCGACAGGGCGGCTCGTTGCGGCAGGCCTTCAGATTGCAGGGTCTCCAGGGTCGCCAGGGCCGCCGCGCAGGCCAGCGCGCTCCCGCCGAAGGTGCTCCCGTGTGTCCCCGGCCCCATGACGGAGGCGATCTCCTCCCCGGCGAGGACGGCTCCCATGGGGAACCCGTTGG
The DNA here is from genome assembly GCA_029210545.1 of bacterium. Lineage (NCBI taxonomy): Bacteria > bacterium. Next base: position 14,019 of record JARGFV010000022.1, on the reverse strand, counting down.
CGAGGCCCTTGGCGAGGGTCATGACATCGGGGACGAAACCCATGGCCTGGTGGGCGAAAAGGGTTCCGCATCGTCCCATCCCCGTCTGGACCTCGTCCGCCATGAGGAGCACGTCGTGTTGACGGCAAAGCGCGGCGGCCTTCCGGAGGAACGTCTGGTCCATGACGTTGACACCTCCCTCGCCCTGGACCGGCTCCAGGAAGAGGGCGCACGCCGACGGAAGGTGGCCGGCCATGGCCTCCAGGTCCCCGTGCCGGATGTGCTCGAATCCGCCGGGATACGGCGAGAACGCCTTGTCGTGGTGTTTCGGGTCGGTGGCGGTGAGGGCCTTCATGGTGCGGCCGTGGAACGCTCCGTGAAAACTGACGATGAGGTTCCGGCCGGGACCGTATTTCTCGAAAGCCCGCTTTCGGGCCAGTTTGATGGCTGCTTCAGAGGCCTCGGCGCCGCTGTTGCAGAAAAAGACCCTGTTCATGGACGTCAGCGATGTCAGCTTTGCGGCCAGCCGGGCCATGATGTCATTGTAGTACCAGTTGGAGACGTGAAGCAGGCGAGCTGCCTGGCCCTGGATCGCTTTTGTCACGGCCGGATGGCAGTGACCCAGATTGCAGGTGGCGATCCCCGCCACGAAATCCACATATTCCCGGCCGTCGGTATCCCAGAGACGGCTTCCCTCGCCCCTCGTGAACACCACCGGCTGCTGCCGGTAGTTGGGCCACAAGGAGCCTGCCGCCATTTCGAGCAGCTTCCTCGTGTCTGCGCCCGGGCCGGTCATGGAACGATCTCCGTACCGATGCCGGTCTGGGTGAAGATCTCCAGGAGAACAGCATGCTCCACCCGTCCGTCAACAACGTGGACCTTTGAAACACCCCCCTCGAGGGCGGTCACGGCGGCCTGGACCTTCGGGATCATCCCGCCGTGAATGGTCCCGTCCCTGACCATCCGGCCCAGGAGCTCCCGGTCAACTGAGGAGATCAGGTTGCCCCCCCCATCGGTGATCCCGGGCACGTCGGTCATGAGCAGCAGCTTTTCCGCCTTTAGCGCTGCGGCCATGGCTCCGGCTACCGAATCGGCGTTGATATTGTACGTGTTGCCTTCGGCGTCGACGCCCACGGGAGCGATGACGGGGATGAAGTTACCCCCGTCCAGCCGGTTAATGACCTCGGGATCGACACGGGTCACCTTTCCTACCCTGCCGGGGTCGATGATCTCGGGTGGACCGTCCCCTTCGGGAGTGTCCTCGATGAGCAGCTTTTCGGCACTGAACAATCCTCCGTCCTTGCCCGTGAGGCCAACGGCTCTGCCTCCGTGCTTCTGGATCAGGGCCACAATCTCCTTGTTGACCTTTCCGCCAAGGACCATCTCAACGATGTCCATCGTCTCCTCGTCGGTGATCCGATGTCCCCTGACGAACTTCGTCTCCTTGCCCATTCTGGCCAGGGTCTGCCCGATCTGGGGCCCCCCGCCGTGAACGATGACCGGCTTGATCCCGATTGTCCGGAGCAGGATGATGTCCTGGGCGAACCTGGACCGCAGCCCTTCGCTGACCATGGCGCTGCCGCCGTACTTGATGACCACGGTCCGGCCCTGGAACTTCCTGATATAGGGGAGCGCCTCGAGAAGGACGTGCGCTTTTTCGATCAGTGCTTTCATGTCGTCACCTTGCTCTTGAGCCGGTCGAGCTCCCGGACCTTTTCCCGGACCTCGCGGTTGGCATTTTCGAGCTGTTTGTTCGTTTCCACCACCTCGTCAATGTTCTTGATGAGGTTCTGGTAAAGCCAGGCCTGCTTGATCGCCATGGAGGCCTGGGGTGCCACAGTCTGAAGGATCTCCGCGTCCCATTCGTCAAAGGGGAGGCCGTCCTCCTTGTTGAAAACAGCGATTACCCCCAGTACTTTCCCGTTGGCTGTGAGGGGTGCGGCGGCAAGGCTCCGGACAGTGAGCCCCGGCGGAAAATCGGATGCGGGATCCACCCCTTCCTTGTCACCGGGGTTGTTGCAAATGACAATGGCGCCTTCCTTGACGACTTTGGCCAGTGCGCCGGGACCCACGGGGACCGGCGCTTCAGGGATCCGGATCCGGTTCTCCGGGATGGCGTATTCGAAATTCAGTTTGCTCCCGCTTCCGTCCGCAAAAGCCAGGATTCCGGCGGTGGCCCGCAGTCCGGTTGTGACCTTGCTCAAAAGAGACTTGTAGATCTGGTCCGGGTCCACACTGGACACGAGGGCCTGGACGATGCCGTTGACGAAGGTAAGCTTGAGTTTTTCTCGTTCCGTCCTCTTCATCATGAACAGGTTGGCGATGGCCATGGACATCTGGTTGGAAAAGGTGTTGAGCAGGGCCAGATCACCCTCCGTAAAGGAGCTCTTGTCGGACTTGTCGTTGGCGGTGATCACCCCGATGGCGCGCTTGCCGCAGAAGATGGGGGTGACGATGAAGGAGGACGACTCGTACTGGCGCGCATATTCGTTGGTGTCGGCCCTGGAGTCTTTTGCCGCGTCCTCCACCAGCATGGGCTTGCCGTCCATGACCACCCGGCCGGAAACCCCCTGGCCGACGGGCTGCCGGATGGTGGGGATCTTGCTCGGCAGGATCCAGTTGGATTTGGCCATGACCAGTTCCTTGCCGTCCCGGCTCAGAAGCATGATCGACACCTTCTTGGCGTTCAGGACGCCGGCGATGAGTTCGATGGACCGGGAGAGAAACTCGCTCTCCTTGAGCACGTCTTCCGGCGCGATCCCGTCATCCTCGATGTCCGTCAGCTCCCCGGTCTGTTTTACAAGCAGCCGCAGCCTTTCCACCTGTTGATCGATGGTCCTTTGGAGCCGCTTTTTCTCCATGAGGAGCCGGATGATGACCAGGACGTCCTCGACCTTGACAGGCCGGGTGAGGAACCAGGCCGCTCCACGGCTGAGGGCCACCTGGGAGGCCTGCCTGTTGTCGGTGCTCATGATCATGAGCACCGGAACCTTCGGCTGGAACTTCCGGATGGCGATGAGTGTGTCCAGGCCGGACAGGCCGGCCAGCTGGTCGGCAAGGAAGATGACGCTGATCTCCTCCCCGCTGCGGACTTCGGCGATCCCTTTCTGCCCATCCGCGGTCTCGACGACCTCGTAACCCTCGTTGGCCATGATCCCCCTGAGGGTCTGTCTGGTCAGGGCGTCGCTGTCGATGATGATCGCCCGGCTCATGGCTAAACTCCCCCTTCTCAGTTACAGGATGTAGCGGCTCAGGTCGTCGTCCGAAACGATGTCGGCGAGGTTTTTCCTCACCATGACGGAATCGATGACGATCTCTTTTTCGCTCATGTCCGGTGCGGTGAACGAGATCTCCTCGAAGAGCTTTTCCAGGATCGTGTGCAGCCGCCGTGCACCGATATTCTCGGTCCTGGTGTTGACCTCCTCGGCCATGAGAGCGATGGTGTCGATGGCGTCCGGGGTGATGGTGATCTCGATCCCCTCGGTGCGCATCAGCTCCCTTACCTGGAGGGTGAGGGAATTTTCGGGCTCCGTCAGGATGCGGACAAAATCCCCCCGCGACAGGGCGTCGAGTTCCACCCGGATGGGGAATCGTCCCTGGAGTTCCGGAAGAAGGTCCGACGGTTTGCTCACGGAAAAAGCGCCGGCGGCGATGAACAGTATATGGTCGGTCTTGACCATGCCGTGTTTGGTGGTGACCGTTGTCCCCTCGATGATGGGCAGAAGGTCCCTCTGGACCCCCTCCCTGGAAACATCCGGACCCTGCCCGGAGCTGCGGCCGCTGATCTTGTCCACCTCGTCTAAAAAAACGATCCCGTTCTGCTCCACCCTGGTGATGGCTTCGCTGGTGACGCTGTCCATGTCCACCAGCCTGGCCGCTTCCTCCTGGGCGAGGAGCCTCGTGGCATCCGGTACGCGGACTTTGCGAACCTTCTTTCGCCCCGGAAACAGGTTGCCCATCATGTCCTTGAGGTTGATATCCATCCCTTCGGTTCCCGGAGCGTTGAAGATCTCGATAAACGGTGTTGAACGTTCCTCCACCTGCACCTCGACCTCCCTGTCGTCAAGTTCCCCGGAACGGAGCATCCGCCGCAGCTTTTCCCGGGTGTCGGCGCTCGGTGTGCTCTCCTGTCCGGGTGGCTCCGCGGGCCGGATCGCGCTCCTTGGCAGGAGGAGGTCTAAAAGCCTCTCTTCAGCAGCGAGGTCGGCTCGCTCCATGACCGAAACCATCTTCTCCTCTTTCAGCATCTTGATGGCCAGTTCCACCAGGTCGCGGATCATGGACTCGACGTCCCTGCCCACATAACCCACCTCGGTGAACTTGGTGGCCTCCACCTTCAGAAAGGGAGCGTTGGCAAGAGTGGCGAGCCGCCGTGCGATCTCGGTCTTTCCCACGCCGGTAGGGCCGATCATGATGATGTTCCGTGGTGCGATCTCGTCCCTGAGTTCCTCCGGGACCTGCTGCCGCCTCCAGCGGTTCCGCAGGGCGATGGCGACACACCTTTTGGCGTGGTCCTGCCCGATGATGAACCGGTCCAGGCTGTCGACGATCTCTCTCGGTGTGAAGTTGTGGGGGGTCATTTTAAAGTTTCCAGTCTACAGTTTACGGTTTACAGTAAGCGTTTTTTTCGGATTTATCTGTGAACTGTTCACCGTATACCGTTCACTACAGTTCCTCGATATGTATCTCATCATTAGTATAGATGCAGATCCGGGCGGCGATGGAAAGGGCCTCCCGGACGACTTCGGCCGGTTCCAGGTCGGAAAAGGCCAGGAGGGCCTGGGCCGCCGCGTTGGCATAAGGCCCGCCCGATCCGATGGCAAGGACCTCGCCTTCCGGTTCCAGGACATCCCCGTTCCCCGATATCAGGAAAAGGTTTTTGGTGTCGGCTACGGCCATGAGAGCTTCCAGCCGGCGCAGGACCCTGTCGGTCCTCCAGTCCTTTGCGAGTTCCACCGCGGCCCTGGGCAGGTTCCCCTGGTACTGGTCGAGCTTCTTTTCGAACCTCTCGTACAGGGTGAAAGCGTCGGCCGTAGATCCGGCGAACCCGGCCAGGACCTCTCCCCCGTACAGGGTGCGGACCTTCCTGGCCGTGTGCTTGATCACCGTCTCGCCGACAGTGACCTGACCGTCCCCACCCATGGCCACCTTGCCATTCCTTTTTACCGCCAGGACGGTGGTCCCTTTCATCGCCGCCATGACAACCTCGCATTCATGACTCTTCTCCCTTCCTGGCGGATCGCGGGTGCGACCTGTCATAGACCTCCAGGAGCCGGTCCATGGTCACGTGGGTGTATCGCTGGGTGGTCTGGAGGCTTTCGTGCCCCAGCATCTCCTGGATCGCCCGCAGGTCAGCCCCGCTGTCAAGCAGGTGGGTCGCGAAGGTGTGGCGCAGCACGTGGGGGCTTATCCTCGTGTCCAGGCCGCAGCTCCTCAGCCTCTGTTCGAGCCGTTTCTGGATGCCCCGCTGGCTCAGTCTCCCGCCACGGTTGTTCAGGAAGAGGGGTGACCGATCTCCCGCGGCCGGCCACCTTCCGTCCGCTTTAAGGTACTTTTCGATCCGTCCGGAGGCCTTTCGGCCCAGGGGGACGATCCTGGTCTTGCTGCCCTTTCCCCTGACCCGCAGCAGATTGCCGTCCCGGTCCCAGTCCTGGGTGTCCAGACCGGACAGTTCGCTGAGACGGATACCGGACGAATAGAACATCTCCCATATGGCCAGGTCCCTGAGGTCGCCGGTGCGATCGCCACTGGACGCGTCGAGAAGCGCCGTCACCTCCTCAAGGCTCAGAAACCTCGGGGTTTTCCTCGGCGTCCTGGGAGTGGGGATGCCGTCGCAAGGGTTGGTTTCGAGCACTCCCTCCCTCACCATCCACCGGCACCAGGACCTCACGGCCGATATCTTCCGGGCCATAGTGGACCTCGCGAGGGACCTGGCGAACAGGTGCCCCAGGAAGGACTTTACAGAATCAGCACTGTCACCCGGCAGAGCTCTCCCCTCCAGGTACCCGATGAAATCCATGATGTCCCTCCGGTAAGCCGCGAGGGTGTGCGGTGACGAACCCCGCACCTTTTCCAGGTAGCGAAGGAACCCCTCCATCCGGCCGCTGTGGGTGGCGGCACCTGACCCCTCTCCGGGTCTTTCCGTCATGGACCTTGTTCCCCCGATCGGAAAACAAAAATAATAGGGTTTTTGCGGGTGAAAGTCCAGCACGGGCCGCCCTGGGCAGACCTGTGATCCGGGAGCGATCAGCTGATAGCTGAAAACCATCCGGCCATGTCAGCCAGGGCGCGTTCCGCTAACGCCTGGCGTTTCAGGTCCTTTTTGCGGGGCTGCCCGGTCAGGGGAGGCAGGAGCCCGAACTGGGCGTTCACCGGTGTGAAGGGGGATGTCCCGGTGTCGGAAAGCCTGGCCAGGATCGCCCCGGTCATGGTTGTCGGAGGAGGCGGGTCGATGATCTTCCCTTCCAGCATCGTTGCCACGTAAAGGCCGGTCATGAGGCCGCTGGCCATGGACTCGACGTACCCTTCCACCCCCGCCAGCTGCCCGGTGAAAAAAAGATCGGGCCTGCCCCTGGTGCGCTGGTGGCGGTCAAGGCAGGCAGGAGCGTCCACGTAGGTGTTCCGGTGGATCGTACCCAGCCTTTCGAACTTCGCGTTCGCAAAACCGGGGATGGTGCGGAAGATCCTTTCCTGGTCGCCGAAGCGCAGCCGGGTCTGGAACCCCACCATGCTGTAAGCCGTGGCAGCCCTGTTTTCGGGGCGAAGCTGGATGACGGCATGGGGGCGTTTTCCCGTCCTCGGATCGGTCAGCCCTGTCGGCCTCCAGGATCCGTAGGCCAGGGTCCTGTCTCCCCTGGACGCCAGTTCTTCGATGGGCATGCACGCCTCGAAATATTTCGCGTCCTCGAACTCGTGGGGTTTGAGAGGGTCGGCTTCCCTCAGGGCCATGAGCAGGGTTTCGTACTGGTCCTTGTCCAGGGGGCAGTTGACGTAGGCGCTGCCTGCGGCGTCCTGGTAGCGGTCCTGTACGAAGACCCGGCTCCAGTCGATGCTGTCGGCCTGGACGATGGGGGCGATGGCGTCGTAAAAGAAAAGCCGCTCCGACCCCAGGATCTGCCCGGCCGAGGCGGCGAGGGCATCCGAGGTGAGGGGGCCGGAGGCGACCACCACCGGTCCTTCGGCGGGGATCGAGGTGGCCTCCTCCCTGACAACGGTGACGAGGGGAGAGCCCTCGAGGGCCTCGGTGACCATCCCGGCAAATTCCCCCCTGTCAACGCACAGGGCCGATCCCCCGGGAACCGCGGATCTGCCGGCCGCCTCGAGGAGCAGGCTGCCGCACAGGGCAAGCTCTTCCTTGAGAAGGCCGCCTGCACGGTCGGTTCTGGATGATTTGAGGGAGTTGCTGCAGACGAGTTCGGCCAAATCACCGGTCCTGTGAGCCGGGGAGGAGCTGCCGGGCCTCATCTCGAACAGCGTGACGGGGATACCACGACGGGCGATCTGCCAGGCGGCTTCACTGCCGGCCAGCCCTCCCCCGATGACTTTAACCAGACTCATCTCCCTGCACCCGGTGGCCGCACTCCTTGTCGGCGCACACCATCATGTCGCCGCGTTTTGTAGACTTGCGTGTCATGACCGGGAAACCGCAGGCGGGACAGGGGGACGCTGCCGGTTCGTCCCAGACGGCGAAGGTGCAGTCAGGATAGGCGCTGCAGCCGTAGAATGTCTTGCCCTTCCGGGTCCGCCGCACCACCAGGTCTCCCGGGCACCCTTCCAGCGGGCAGGTCACTCCAGTGGTAAGGGGACGGGTACCCTTGCATTCCGGATAACGGGTACACCCCAGGAAAGGACCGGTGGGCCCCTGCTTGACCGTCATGGGGCTTTCGCATTCGGGGCATTTTTCCGGCCTCGTCTCGCCCGAAGTGAGGGTTATGCCGCCGTCGTCCGTCTGCTTGAAATCGGAAGTGAACCGGCATTCCGGGTAGCCTGAACAGGCAAGAAACTCGCCGGTGCGGGGGCTGGTCCGAACCTTGAGAAGCTCCTTGCACTCCGGGCACGGGATGTCGGTCATGCCCCAGATGTACTCCTCGTCCTTTTCCTCCACGGCGGCGAGTTCCGAGGAAAAGGGAGTATAGAACTCGTTCAGGATCTCGAGGTAGCCCTTGTCTCCCTCTTCCACGAGGTCCAGTTCGTCCTCCATGTGGGCTGTGAAATCCACGTCCACCAGCCGGGGGAAGCGGGAGACGAGGTAGTCGTTGACGCCGATTCCCAGGGATGTGGGGAAAAATCGCCTGCTTTCCGTCATGACCGCATAGGTGCGCTTGCGGATGGTGTCCAGGATGGCCGCATAGGTGCTGGGACGTCCGATCCCCTTTTCCTCCATTGCCTTGACCAGGGTCGCTTCCGTGTAGCGGGGAGGAGGCTGCGTCGTTTTCTTTTCCATCTCGACATCCTCGAGACCCAGGTTCTGGCCCGCCGTCAGGGGCGGCAGATCAGGTTCGCCGTCCCCGTTGTCGTCCCGGCCTTCCTCGTAAAGGGCGGTAAAGCCCGGGAACAGGACTCTCTGCCCGGAGGCGGCCAGGCCGATGGGGCCCGCCGAGATCTGGACTTTCGTCCGCTCGATCCTGGCGTTTTCCATCTGGGAGGCGAGAAACCGTTTGTAGATAAGCTCATAGAGCCGTGCCTGGTCTTTTTCGAGGAAAGCCGAGACCGCCTCAGGGGAGAGGTCGGGGCGGCTGGGCCGCACAGCCTCGTGGGCGTCCTGGGCGCCCTTCCGGTTCTTGTAGTGCCTGGGAGACGAGGGTAAGTACCGGCTGCCGAACTTTTCCTTGATCTTCAGCCGGGCCGCGTCGAGGGCCTGGCTGGCGACCCTTACGGAATCGGTCCTCATGTAGGTGATGAGCCCCATGGTCCCCATCTCTCCCAGGTTGACTCCCTCATACAGCTGCTGGGCGACCATCATTGTCTTTTTGGCCGTGAAACGCAGTTTGCGTGCCGCCTCCTGCTGGAGAGTGCTGGTGATAAAGGGCGGCGGGGGAGATTTCATGCTCTCTTTGACCTGGAGGTCTGCCACGGTGTGGGGTTCAACGAGGAGCGTTTCCCGGATGGCCTGGGCCGTTTTTTCATCGGGGATCCGGCCGTTCCTGAAGGCGGTTTTCCCATCCTCCATGGAGACGACCCGGGCCTTGATTGTGGGGGCTTCGTCTGCTTCCAGGATCGAGTGGACGAGGAAGTAATCCTCCGGGATGAAGGCCCTGATCTCCTTCTCCCTTTCACAGATGAGTCGAAGAGCTACGGATTGGACACGGCCTGCGGAAAGTCCCCTCTTGATCTTTTTCCAGAGGACGGGGCTCACCTTGTACCCCACGAGGCGGTCGATGGCCCGCCTTGCCTGCTGGGCCTGGAACCTGCGCTCGTCCACCTTCCCCGGGTTTTCAAGGGCATTGAGAATGCCGGACCTGGTGATCTCGTGGAACATGACCCGGAAGACCTTTTCCTCGGACACCTTGATGTGCCGGCTGATGAGGTAGCCGATGGCCTCGCCTTCACGGTCAGGGTCAGTAGCCAGAAGGACCCTCCCGGCATCTCTGGATGCCTTGGTGATCTGGGAGAGGACCTTCTTCTTGCTGGGGATGACCTGGTTTTTCAGGGCGAACCCGTTTTCGGGGTCTACGGCCAGCTCCTTGGTAGGCAGGTCGATGACATGCCCGTTGGAGGACAGAACGTCATAGTCGCTTCCCAGGATACGGCCGATGGTCTTCGCCTTGGTCGGCGACTCGACGATGATCAGGTCTTTGCTCATAAATTTACCAGCGCTCCCGCGTCAGAATGGTTGGTCAGAATGGTTGAAAGTTGATGACTTCGCAAAAAGTCATCAACGCGCCCCGCGCGGGGCGCCCAAATCAATGACTCACACTGTAAGTCATTGATTTGTAAGGAAAGGGAAAACGACGCTTTTCCCTTTCCGTTGAGCGAAAAGTCCCGGATTGGACTTTTTGCGACCCTGTCAAAGTTGAGAGTAAAAAGACGAGGATCGAGAATAAGGACCGGAAGTACGTAAACCCGCCCGCTGGATGGAATGGACGGGTGCCATCAACCCGTAACTCTCAACCCGTAACTCTCAACTGTTTCAAGACAGCCTCTAAACCAGAATAGGGGATGGTTTGTCAACACCCGAAATCCAGCCAGGAGCAGGTACGAGCCAGGATTTCGGGTATAACTCAAGGATACTGCTCGGTTTTTCATGCCAATAAAATATGGTGAAACGGGCCGAATGACGCGGGGAATGACTTTTTCAGATCACTGCGTTCCTGTGACCGCCCCATGGCCCCTTCCCCCGTGTCTCCCCGTCGTCCTGTCTCCGGGTCGGTTCATGCCAGCGTGTATAATCCCCCCGGTTCAACGGTCACAAGGCCTTCGATCATGAGCCCGGAAAGGGAGGCCAGCACCTTGGGGAGGGGCCAGCCGGTGGCAGTGACCAGCTCCTCGGGAAGGCGCGGACCAGGGCCCAGGGCGCGCAGGATCGGTCCGTTTCCGGGGGAGTATTTCGCGTGTTCCGGGGATATTCTCTCGTCGACCCTCCCTTCGCCCAGTTCCAGGCCCATACCGCTCAGGACATCGTCCGCGCATGTCACGGGCAGGGCGCCGTCCCGGATGAGGTCGATGGGCCCTGCGGATTGGGGGCTGTCCGCCCGTCCGGGGACCGCCATCACTTCCCTTCCCTGGTCCAGTGCCCACCGTGCCGTGATGAGGGACCCGGACCGCCGGCCCGCCTCGACCACCACGACCGCCAGTGACGATCCACTGATGATCCGGTTCCGGGACGGGAAGTTTCCGGGCAGGGGCGGGGTGCCGCTTTTAAACTCGGTGAGCAGGGCTCCGCTGCCGGAGATCGCGTCCTTGAGTTCCCGGGATCCCCGTGGGTAGTCTACATCCAGTCCGCATCCCAGGACAGCGATGGTCCGGCCGCCCTTGCGCAGGGCGGCCCGGTGGGCCTCCGTGTCGATCCCCCGCGCGAGGCCGCTGACCACCGTCACTCCGGCGAGGGCCAGGTCCCCGGCGATGCGCCTTGCCATGTGGCGTCCATAGGGTGTGGGGTTGCGGGAGCCCACAAGAGCCACAGCCAGCGTATCCTGCCTTTCAAGCCCTCCCCTCACGAAAAGTCTTTCCGGCGGAACCGGGATCCGGGTCAGAAGCTCGGGATACCCGGGGCCGCCGGGAGTGACAACTATATCAGTCATTTTTTGGAACCCCGGCGGGTACTTCGGGCGGAACCTCGGGGGGGAATCCCGGCCGGACTCCTGCCCGAACTCTCAGGGTCCACCGGCATGAAATCCACGTGGCGGCGCGGCAGGTTCACCGAAACCACCTGGATGGTCAGCCGGTCCCCGAGGCGGAAGACCTTACCGGTGTTCTCCCCCACAAGGATGAGGCGGTCTTCATGGAAAAGGTAATAATCGTCGATAAGGGAGGACAGATGGACGAGCCCTTCGATGAAAAATTCTTCCAGCTCCACGAAGAAACCAAAGGATGTCACGGCGGATACGGTTCCCGTGAAGTTCTGGCCGACCTTGTCGGCCATGAACTTTGTCCGGAGCCACGCCAGGAGGTCCCGCTCGGCTGTTTCGGCGGTGCGCTCCGTCTCGCTGATGTGCTCGCAGATAGCGGCAAGATCCCCGTATACTGCCGGCGGCGTATATCCGAGGACGGTTTTGAGGAGGCGGTGGACGACGAGATCGGCGTACCTCCTGATAGGGGAGGTGAAGTGGGCGTAATCGCCCAGGGCCAGGGCAAAGTGGCCCTCCGGCTCTGGAAAATAGTGGGCCCGCATCATGGTCCGGAGGATCACTGTGTTCAGGAAACGGCTTTTGCCGCCCTCGGGCGTGCTTTCCAGGATTTTCCTGAACGGTGCCGTGTTCCTGGCCGACGGCGGAACCCTCAGCCCCAGGGACGCCAGCAGGCGGTTCAGCTCTTCTATTTTTTCCGTTCCCGGTGGTTCGTGGACCCGGTAGACACCAGGGCCCCCCGACTCCCTGAGCACTTTTCCCACCACCTCGTTGGCCAGCAGCATGCACTCTTCCACCACCTTGTGGGAGGTGTACCGTTCGGCGCGGTAGATGTTTTCCACCTGGCCGGTGGCGCTCAAAACGACCTCGGGCTCGGGCAGGTCGAAATCGAGGCTTTTTCTCTCTTGCCTTCTCCCTTTCAGGCGACTGAATGCCTCGGCGAGGAGGTCCAGGTTCTCGAGGACGGCAGCCGAGGCTCCCTCCGGGGGAACGGCGCTGGAAAGGTAATCTTCCACCTGCCTGTAGGTCAGCCTCGCCGCGCTCCTGATAACACTCTCGTAGAGGCGGTGCTTGACCGGGTTCCCGTTGCGGTCGAGGCGCACCTGGCAGGTGAAGGTCAGTCGGGGAACGCCGGGGTTCAAACTGCACAGGCCGTTGGAAAGACGCTCCGGAAGCATGGGGATGACCGATTCGGGAAAGTACACGGAGTTGCCTCGCAGCAGCGCCTCCCTGTCGGTGGCGGAACCCGCCTCGACATAGTGGGAAACGTCGGCGATGGACACGTAAAGGTCTATGGAGCCGTCACCGTTGGGACGGGCGAACAGGGCGTCGTCGAAATCTTTCGCCTTGACGCCGTCGATGGTGACGAAGGGCAGAGGGCGCAGATCCTCCCGGCCCTCGATGTCCTGGGCGGACGGTTTGCGGGGGAGGGCCGCACATTCACCTGTCACCTTGCGGGGGAACCGGTGGGGGAGGTTGCCGGCGTGGATGGTGGCCCGCGTCTGGGTCTCGAGGGTCTCCGCCTCACCCAGTACCTCCACCACCTCACCACGGCCGATGGTGCCCTTTTCCGGGTAGGCGGTGAGCCTCACGACGGTGAGCTGGCCGGGTATCGCCATCCCCTCCCGTCCGGGCGGTATGATGACCGCCGGTCCGACCCGTTCGTCCTGCGGGTGGGCGATCCCGACCCCGTCCTCGACACCGTAAAAGGCCACAATCTCGGTGCGGGCCCTTTTCACCACCCGGATCACCCGGCCCTCGGCGTGCCGGCCGCGGACCGGCGCTCTTTCCACCCGCACAACCACCTGGTCGCCGTTCATGCTGCCGCCGAGGCGGGCCGCGGGAACGTAGACCTTTTCAACATTCTCCCGGCTATCGGTTTCGCCCGTTACGATCCCGTCGCCGTAGTGAGAGATGGTAACCTTCCCGGTGACCAGGTGGACCCGTGAGGGAAGGGCCAGCCGGCCGCCCTTGATCCTGATGACGGAACCGTTTTCCACCAGGCGGTCCACCGCGGCCCGGAGTCCGCGGCGCTGCTGAGGAGGCACTTCAAGGCCTTCACCCAGTTCCTTCACGGTCAGCGGGCGTCCGGCTGTGTCCGCCAGGTAACGGACGATCCTGGCCTCGTCCACCGCGGGCGGTGAACTTCTCCCCCCCTTCCCCTCTTCCCCTTCCTGCCCCGAGTTCCGCATGGGGCGGGATCGAGGGGTTCCCCTCTTCGTGCTCTTCCTTTTACCCCGGTATCCCCTTGACAACGTTTTCCTCCCTGTTGTAATTAGCAGTGGCTTGCTGGTCACGACTGCCTGGTTCCCATGAACAGGCGAATGCATCTGAATCGTGCTTTCATATATTGTAGCAAGAACGATACCAATGCGGCAGATCATGCGAAAGTGGCGGAACTGGTAGACGCGCTGGGTTCAGGACCCAGTGGAGGCAACTCTGTGGGGGTTCGACTCCCCCCTTTCGCACCACTCAAATAATAAAGGGCCTTCGCGGGCCCTTTATTATTTGAGTGGTGCTCAAGTCCAAAGTCCAAAGTCCAAAGTGGAAAGTCCAAAGTGATCCCCAAAAAATCAGAAATAGAACCATGACCCACCTGACCCATTTACCCTTCTGACCCTTTGACCCTGTTGGCATTATCAGCTATCAGCTGCAAGCTAGCCCGGACTATTCACGATGTTCTTTTCCGTTCCGGCGGCGTTGCTGAGTCGTTCGCTTGTGCGGAATACTAAAGTATGCCTCCGCGCTCACTCCT
>JARGFV010000021.1 GCA_029210545.1 bacterium | reverse complement strand
GCGATCTATCAGTAATCTCTGTAAGGAAAGGGAAAACGACGCTTTTCCCTTTCCGTGGAGCGAAAAGTCCCGGATCAGACTTTTTGAGAGATTATCATTATCGTTTCAAAGGGAATCGCCCATGAAAGTGGAAAACCGGAAACACCCCCGGGTGGATGTGTGGATCGAGGTCACCTTCAAATCCCCCATGGAGCTTGTCTGCAGTTTCATGCCCAATATAAGCAAGGGTGGGATGTTCATCCAGACATCCGAGCCCCTTGCTCTCGGTACGGTACTGGCACTGGCCTTTCAACTGCCCGGCCAGGAAAACCTGATACGGGTCAAGGGGAAAGTGGTCTGGAACAGTCCGCCAGGCAGGGGCCGGAAGCCGGGGATGGGGGTACAGTTCAACGAAATGCCCGAGGAGGACAGGCACATCCTGGAGGGGTTTATTCAGGCCCAGCTGGCGAAGTGAACCCAGGAGATACCAGGGAGGTTCTCTCCCGAGAAGAAAGTAGAAAGAAAGCCCTTCCCCCTGATTTAGATCACCTCGGTGGCCTTGGGCGTTAAAGCTTTTATATTATGCTTCTCCGCCCTGCGCCCTGTTCTTCCTCTCCCCTCCCTGTTTCATAAAGTGTGGCATTTTCCCTTCGTTCAGAGCCGTGACCGCGTTCCAGCACAAGGTGGCATACTTGGATTGCGCTGGCCGGTGAGCAGGTCGGCGTAGTCAAGCTGCGGTTCGTATCTGTCGTGGAAGCGTGCCGCGGCGACGCGGGCCACCAGGATCCGGGCCCAGGGTTCACAGTCCAGCTCCTTTGCCTTTTCATAGTTCCGTGGGTCCTGATCCAGGTACGATCGGGCCCTTTTGCGGGCGCCACCCATGTCCCCGGAGTTTATGAAGGAGCTGATGTCCTCGGTCACCGGGCTGGTGTAGGACCAGGCCGTGCCAGGCGGACAAAGGAAAGCCCATGCGGCCAGGATGCAGGCCAGCACGGGCAAACGGACGGTAAATCCTGATGGACGGCTCATATTTCCTCCCGGGGCAGGTTGGGAGGAAGTATAAAAGGACAAGGGGAAAGGGGAAAAGGGGGAAAGCTCTGGCTTATGCCGTCAAAGCCTGAAGAGCATTCACCACGGAGAAAATCTGAGGATACGGAGAAGAGACCGGGGCTTGGTACCTGGCCTTGGCAGCGTGTCGGAAAACCCCGATCACGCCTGCGGCGTGACTAGTGAAAGAAGTAGGCCAGGGCGATGAGCAGGTCCGTTGCCAGGACCACGCCAACGTTGGCCCCCTGGGCCGGGATCATCTTCTCGAAGCTGTCGTGATGCTTCAGGGTGGTTGCGGCCGCCTTCACCGCCAGGGGGACGGTCAGGAGCGTAATGAGGATCAGCGCCGGGAAACGGTTCGTAAGCACACCGGCCAGGATGAACACGTAGCAGACAATGAGACAGGCGGTGTACACGAGCGCGGAGACCTTCCTGCCCAGGAGGATCAGGAGATGCCTGCGGCCGCCTGCGCGGTCCGCCTCCAGGTCGGGAAACTCGTTGAGGAAAAGGAGCAGGGAGGTGAGGATGCCCGGCGGTATCGAAACCAGAACGACTGTGGAGGTGACGTTCCCCGTCATGGCGAGATAGGTGCCCACCACCACCATGCTCCCCAGGCATACCCCAGCGAACAGCTCGCCCATGGCGATCTTCGCCAGGTGGCTCGTGTAAAATACCGTGACCAGCCCGCCCACCAGGATCAGGGCCACCAGGAGCCAGCCCGCCTGGAGGGAAAGGTAGAGCCCGATGAGGCCCGAAACTGCGAGGGTGCTCCAGGCGGCCAGGCGCACCGCGCCTGGAGATGTCAGTTTCGCCTGCAGGTTCCCGCTGCCTCCGGAAAAGGGGGTCCTTCGGGTGTCAGAATCGATCCCCGTTCGGAAATCGGAGAGTTCATTGAACAGGTTCACCGACGCGTGGATCAGGACAGTGCCCACCAGGCAGAGGGTGAACCGGAGGGCGTCGAACAGGCCGGCGTCGTGGGCCAGCGACCCCCCGACCAGAACGAGCATGACGGCCAGCAGCAGGAATGGGGCCCTGACCTGGGCGGCCCATACTTTCACAGCGTCACTCATGTGCCTTTCCTCCCCTTGGAAATTAAAACCGTGACCACATGGTCACGGTTTCTTATAACCCGACTTTTCCTGACGGTCAAGGAGGGTCTGTCATCCTGGCTGTCATCGCTTCGGTCATTCAGGCCGAATTCATCATCTCCCTGCACGCGGCAGTAGCTTTCATGAGCAACGGTACGCGTATCGCCGTGTTTTACCGCCACGTAAAGTGGAGGGTGGTGGCCTTTTTCGTCCTGGGGATGCTTCCGGGGGCGCTCATCGGCATCATCGTGTTCAGGATGATCGATCCCGAGGTGATCAGGCTTTCCATGGGTATTTTCATCCTGGTGGTGGTGTTCCTTCCGATGGACGGAAAGGGAAAGATGGGGGGATACAGGACCTTTGTTCCCGTCGGGTTCTTCGCCGGTCTCCTGGGGATCTTTTTCGGTTCCGTCGGCCCCCTGATCGCCCGTTTTTTCCTCCGCGGCGATATTGCCAAGGAGGAACTGGTGGGCACCAAGGCAGCCTGCCAGGCTGTTGGACACCTGGTGAAGATCCCTCTCTTCGGGATGGTCATCGGGGCCAACGCCCTGGATTACAGCCAGGTCCTGGTATGGCTCGGCGTCATGGTCATCGCCGGGATCCTTCTTGGCAAGGCGTTATTGAACAGGATCAGCGAACGTGTTTTCAGGATCATTTACAAGGGATTGCTGGCAGTTATCGCCCTGAGGATCATTATCGTTGAGCTGATGGCGATGTGGCTTTAGGAAAGTGACCCACTCCACGGCCTGAAAGGCAGGGGTTTTCTGGCCGGTTTTTTTAAATGGAATGGTTCCTTGCACCCTCTGTCAACGCAAAGTAGAGATGTCCCCTTTTCCTTCCCCAGAATCGCGATTGAATCTGTTTTTCGCGATTCTGGGGATAAAAAACCTTGCTGGTATGGTAAGTTACGTTTCAAGCTTGAAATGACCCAGGACCCAATCACAGCCCATGCTGGTCTGGCTCTTTCAGGAGAGTTTGCTCATGGCATCGGGCTTCCCGATCTGGTGGACGGTTCTGAAAACAGCGGGTTGCGTGTTCCTGAGCCTGCCTGCCGCAGGCAGGGGGGAACCATACCCGAAATCCGCGAGGAAGGCCCGTTTGGTCGGGACTTCGGGGTCGGCGGGTGGCGTCGATGCCGAAAAGTCCAGGTACCAGGACCGGCGTGTCAAAAACAGACCCCTCAGACACCCCGACCGGAGGCCGGCCCAAATCAATCGCGGATTTCGGGTTGTTACACTCCTTGCACTATTTCTCCGGCCTTTATATAGTTATGGGAGCTACCGGGGCAATTTCCGAAGTTAATACGGGAGGTTCAACAGTGTTCGTCATCAGCAACCTCATCACTGCCATCGCCAAAATCCTGTCCATCGTGCTCAACCTCTACATGTGGCTCATCATCATCAGGGCCCTCGCATCCTGGATCTCGCCGGATCCGTACAATCCGATCTACCAGTTCCTGATCCGTGTTACCGAACCGGTCATGGGCTACATTCGCAGGTTCCTGCCCACGAGAGCCGGTATGTTCGATCTTTCTCCCATCATCGCGATCCTGGCTATCATCTTCCTGCAGACGTTCCTCGTCCAGTCCCTTTACGGGATAGCCATGTCGTTACGCTGAGGGGAGGCTGAAAGGAGAACGGTCATGCGCCTTTCACCCCTGGATATCCAGAGTCAGCAGTTCAGGACCAAGTTGAGAGGGCTCGACGCCCGGGAGGTGGAAAACTTCCTGGAGTTGGCAGCATCCGAGTTCGAGGAACTCATCCGTGAGAACGGGAAACTTAAAGAGACACTGGCACGTCTGACCAACCAGTACGAGGAACTCAAACAGCGGGAGCAGACTCTTAAAGAGACCATGATGACGGCCCAGAAGATCACCGAGGACATGAAAAACTCGGCGAGGAAAGAGGCCGAGATCATCCTCAAGGAGGCCGAACTCAAGGCGGAAAAGACGGTCGATGACGCTCATCGCAAACTGGCGGTCATCAAGGACCAGATCGTCGAGGTTCGCCGCATCCGCGCCCAGTTCGAAACAGCAGTCAAGGCCGCCGCCAAGAGCCATCTCCAGATGCTGCAGATCACCACGGAAGCTCTCGAGGCTGAAGTCGGGAGAGACGAAAACGTCAAGTACCTCTTGAGCAGGGAAAAGGAGTAGAGGTCCTTTTGAGCCTCCTTCCCATGACCTCCGGCCTGCCGCGCCTGTTCGCCGTTTTTACCCTCCTGCTGCTCATGGTGGCCCCTTCCTCCTGCGTAAAGGTTCGCGGACCCGGTATCATGCCGCCGGTCGATGAATCCGGTTTCGGGGAGTGGTTTGTCAGGAGCATGGGTTATCGGTCGATCACGACCATGTCCGGAGAGCCATCCCGGCAGTGGTCCATTATCGCCCGGTTCAGCCCGGATGATGGCGGGGAAGGGATCACCGCCCTGGATATCACCGCTGCGGTAGACGGTGAACCTGTGCCGTTTACCTTTGAAGAGGACATACAGCTTCTCGAGAGCGAGGTCTCTTCCACCCTGAACACGGGGGTTCACGAGTTCTCTCTCGTCCCATCCGAAAACGCCGTTCACTCCTTCCCGACATTGCGTGTCCGGTTCGAGGCGCCCTGAAGGTCCGGGGTCGTGGTGTCCGCATCGGCAAGAGTCAGGATCCAGGTCAAGCCAAGGGCTTCGAAGGATGCCGTTGAAGGCTGGAAAGACGGTGTGCTGATCGTTCGCCTTACGGCTCCTCCGGTGGAGGGCGCGGCGAACAGTTCACTGATAAAACTCCTGGCCAAGGGGGCAGGGGTTGCCCGGAGCAGGGTCCATATCGTGTCCGGAGAGCGGGGCCGGTCCAAGCTCCTCGAATTTGAAGGCGTCACCCTTGACGAACTGAAGGATCGTTTCCGGTGACCGGTGTCCAAAAGCTACTGGCTGCGGTTCCCCTCCTTTTTCTCTTCTTCCCTGCTTCAGGATCCACACTGGATAGCACAGGCCCCGGGTGGCAGACCCTTTCAGCAGGGAGGCTGACTGTACGCTACAGCGGATCGTCGGATATCCTGGCCCGGCAGGTCCTCGACAAGGCGGGTCGGTTCCTGGATGAAACCTCGGTCTTTTTCGGTCTCGAAGCCATCGGTCCCTACGACATCGTCATCGCCGGCAGCAGGGAACAGTTTTTAGAACTCCAGCCCGCCTCGCGCCCTGCCCCTGAGTGGGCGGGAGCTCTCACATATCCCGGCCTCGGTCTTGTCCTCATCATGACGCCGGGCGCCATGGAGGCTGGTGGAACCCGCTACTGGTCGCTCCTTCGGCACGAGATGGCGCACCTGCTCCTGGGTGATGCCGAGATCGCCGGCCACACCAGGCTGCCCCTCTGGTTTCAGGAGGGACTGGCGACCTACGTGGCCGGAGAGATGACGCTCCCCCGCCTTTTTCACCTGGGGTGGGCACAGGTAAGCGGCGCGGCCCCGGCCTTTGCCGAACTGGAGAGCGCCTTTCCCCGGCAGCCGGCCCTGGCTGAGGCCGCCTACGCCCGCAGCTACCTCTTTATCCGGTACCTTACCAGGGAGTTCGGAGACGATTCCGTCGCGAGGCTGCTGAACGGTTCCATGGAACTCGGCGGTCTCGGGGAGGGGGCCAGGGAGGCTTTCGGCCTGTCCCTGGCTCAGATACTGCGGGGGTTCGAGCGGTACGCGAAATTCAGGGCAGCCTGGCTGCCGGCCATTTTCAGCACCGCGTCCGTGTGGGGTCTCATCACGTTCCTGTTCCTTTTTACGACGTACCGGAAGAGGGTCGCTTCCGCCAAAAAACTGAAGCAGTGGGACGATGAGGAGATAATGCTGACGGGGGCGGCTGTGTCCGGGACGGCCTTCGGGACGCCAGGCGGCAGAGAAGAAGAGGATGAAAACAAGCGCACTCTCCATTAGGGGCATGGCCTGGGCGATGGCGCTGGTCATGCTGAGGGTCAGCGTTGCCGGGGCAGTCTCCCTGCCTCCCGGCAGCCTCGCAGTGCTCGAACCGACTCTCCAGGTCCCGGAGATGAGGGTTGCGTGGGATCAGGTTCAGCGGCAGCTTTACATGGATCCGCTGCTCCTCATAAAGGACAAGGAGCAGGTCGCCGGGATGCTGGAACAGTGGCGGCAGTCCGGCGAGGCTATCGCGGCTTCCCACCTCACTGCCTACCGCAGCGCCATGGAGAGCTCGGGACCGGTCCTGTCCGAAGCGTGGGACGCCTATTACGGTTTTGAATACGACCGGGCCCTCAGATCCTTGAAGCGGATGAGAGAACTGGTGTCGATCCCGGGCGATACGTCTTTACGGGCCGACCTGGCTTTCGAGATGTACATCCTCGAGGGGATGGTTCTCAGGGCCAGGGAAGGTAAGGGGCATGGAGTGCCCTTTGCCAGGGCGGCCGCCCTGGACATGGAGCGGGAACTGCCGGAAGAGAGATACTCTCCCGGGACGGTTGAGCAATACCTGCGGGTTCGAAGGGAGGTATCCGGAGGAGCCAAAGCGTTCCTGAAGGTGACGGGCTCACCTGCCGACATGGCCGTCATCGTCGACGGAAAAAAGAGGGGAGCGTTAAACAGCACCCTCGAGCTCCCTCCCGGGGGTCATTATATCGAGTTGGCAGCGCCCGGCTACGAACCCTGGTACGGGGTGGTGGAAATGGACCGGCTCACGCCCACGAATATCAGGCAGGATCTGGCGCCGGGCGGGCCCGAAGGTGAGTACGCGCCATTTTTCATGGGCCGGCTTCGGGCCGGCGACAAGGGGTACCTTGCCCGGCTTGTGAGCAGGCTGGAAGTTGATTACATCCTCATCCCGGAAGGAGATGAAAGCACTCTCCAGGCCTGGCTCCTTGATCGTGAGGGACTCACCGTCGGCCGCGGCACCATCTGGGAGGCGGGTGACAGTGTGGAAGAGGGGATGGCGAGGATGGAAGCCATGGTGGAGCCCCTCAGGCAAACATGGTCAACCCAGGCGGGTCAGGTCAACGTGAACCTGCCCGAGGCCGAACCGGTACCTGAAGGCCGGCCGGAAGAGAGCGGGATCATGTCCGGATGGCGCAGATACGCGGTCATCCTGGGGGCCGCCCTGGTCATCGGAAGCATGTCGAGCGCGTCGGGGGGCGGCGGAACCCGGGTGGAGGTGACCTGGTGAAGCGGCTGCGCCTCGGGGTGCCGTTGATCCTCGCCGGTGTCATGGCGCTGGGCGCCTGCGCTGGTGAGGACCCGGAAGGGCATCTTAAGGTGAGCCTCCAGCTCCCTGCCGACTGGGAATCGGTCCTCGACATGGACGCCCTCCCCGCGGGCTCCTTGACTCCCTATATCGGTACGGTCAGGTTCGTGTTTGACGGCGGGTCTTCGTCGAGGACGTTTGAATTTCCCTGGGATTCCCACACCGCGGACTTCGACCTGGGACGATCCGGTTTCCTGAATGTCCAGGCGATCACCGGCGGACAGGTGATCTTGGAGGGGCAGGTGCATGTGCCGGACGGGACCGATGGCGAGGTGACCGTCCCCCTCGTGCAGTCAGGAGGCTTTTCCCCGGCGGGGACCCTTCTGCACCCACGCTGTAACCATTCAGCGGTGCTCGTCGACAGTGACCTGTACGTCCTTGGCGGTACCCGTAATACGCGTGTCATCGAGGTTCTCACGGCCGACGGCGAACGGTTCGCTTCGAGCGCATGGGCCGCCAGCCTCGTCTACCCGAGGTCGGGCCAGGAGGTTGTTCACGACACGGCCGGCAACCGTCTTTTCGTTTTCAAGGGCTCCGACACTGTCGAGGACAACCTGTACGAGGTCGTGGATTTGAAGGGTTTTGAAGTGTATCCTCGCCTTTTAGACAGCTATAGAGTTGATTTTTCAGTGGTTAAGTATGTTGCTGAGGCTATTTTAATAGGTGGTTTCAATAGTGTTATAAGAGATGCTTGGCGGATTGATAGTAGTGCTTTGGATTATTCAGATAAGTCCATTAGTGAATATATTTTACCTTTCCTGAGAATTGATTCGGAAAGAATCAGTCCCTCGTGCGAAGTTATTAATGACAAGTTGTTATGTGTTGGAGGACAAGAAACCTTAAATTATTTGAGCGAAATAGTCCTTCTTGACTTGAATACAATGAAAGCAGTAGGGACAACTAATTTGCCAATGGGGAAAGTAGGTCATTCCATTTCACAAATTAGTGGCCAAGAAGCAGTGGTAGTAGGCGGTTTCGGACAGGTTGGTTATTTAAAGAGTTGTGAAATCATTAATGTTGGCTCTTTGACTTTCACAGCTGATAGTAAGTTAAATGTTCCAAGAGCTTTCCACACATCAACACTGATCGATACCGATAAGCTTCTCGTCATCGGAGGCGGTCCAAGCACCGACACTTCCACCTCCGCCGAGATCATCGATCTCACCACCGGGGAGTCGACCCTCCTGCCGTGGCGCATGAGGGTCCCGAGGGCGGGTCATACGGCCACCCTTCTCCCTGACGGCCGTGTCCTCGTCGCGGGAGGCGACACGACCGACCGGATGGTGGAGGTGTGGAACCCTCCTTCCGGGTTATAGCGGAAGGAGGAATAGGGAAGGAGGAATCAGGAAGAAGAGCAAGGTCAAAGTTGCATTAAAAAGCCGGCGCTCAGCCGGCATGAAATTAACTTCCACCTTCCACCTTTCACTTTCCACCTTTCACTTTCTTATAATCAGCCTGTACTCGCGCACCCCGTCGTCTTCGCCGCCGGCGCCCCGGCGGCAGGAGCTGACGCGTCACCTTCCGCGGCGGTTGCGGTCAGGGCGGGCTTCCTGCTGTACATGATCTCCTCGATCCGGGTGATGATGTTGCTCTCGTCGCCGTCGTTGTAACCCACCTTGCGGTACCGCTCATTGCCCTTCCTGTCGAACATGATCATGGTGGGAACAGTGGTTGTCTTAAAACTGTCAGGGACTGCTCCGCCAGGATCGACGAGGAACATGTCAAGGTCGAAATCGTAATACTCGAGATACCGGTACACCCTCGATTCCCCGCTCCGGTCGATGAAGGCGGCGACAACCGCCATGTCCCCCTTGTACTTGGCGCGGATCCAGTCCAGCGCCTTGAGTTCACTGATGCACGAGCCGCAGGTAGTGGAGGTGACCACCAGGATGTTGACCTTGGCCATGAGGATGTCATTGAAATTTTTCTGCTCCCCGCTCTTGAACTCCAGGAGGGAAAAGTCCGGGCGCTCCTCTTCCTGGGCCTGAACGCCGATAGACAAGGTGAGAAGAAAGGAGACGAGGATGAGAAGGCACAGGATGCGGACTGCTTTCAAACGGACACTCCTTGACGTCTGCCGCGTTGAGGTGGAAACCTCCCGATGTATAAAGAAGGTGAAACGGGATGTCAAGGTCCAAGGGCGGGAGGATCTGATCTCCTATCCCACATCTCAAATTCCAGGCATTTCTCGTTTGATTGAAAATTATCTGGTAGCTCTTTTTGAGATCTGAGATCCGGCCTAAATAATTTCCAGATTCGCGTACTTCGCGATAAGCTTTTTCTTCCCGCCCCTCGGGAAGTAGACGGTGATCCGGGCGTCGGGTCCGGACCCTTCCACGATCATCACCTGGCCCATCCCGAACATGGGGTGACGGACATCCATGCCGGGGCGCAGGCTGTCTGTTCCCTCCACCGGTTCCGGGACGAAGGTAAAATCTCCGATGGCCATCTTTCCTCCGGTGGAGACCGGTACCGATGGGGTCGATATGGCCGAGAGCGGATCGGTGATGCCTGGAATGGGGTAGGCGGTGTCCTCGGAAAGCTGCACGTTTTCCCCGGAAAGCTCGCTGAAGAATCTTGACGGTGAAGTGTTGTCGTACTGCCCGAACAGCCGCCTCCTGCGGGCCATGGTCAGAAAGAGCCGCTCCTTTGCCCGGGTCATGCCCACGTAGCACAGGCGCCTTTCCTCCTCCATCTCGGCCGGCTCTCCCTGGGCCCGGTAGTGGGGGAGCAGGTCTTCTTCCATGCCGGCCACGAAGACAACGGGGAACTCGAGCCCCTTGGCGGTGTGGAGGGTCATCAGGGTGACCGTTGAGCCGGCTTCCTGCCATTTGTCGATATCGGACACGAGGGAGATCTGGTCGAGGAACGCAGCCAGCGTCCGGACCGCGTCCATCTCCCCTGTGGGCGCTCCCGACAGGAAGTCGTCCACCACGGTGAGAAACTCCTGGAGGTTCTCCACCCGGGCCCTGGCCTCATCGGTCCCCTCGGTCTGCAGGGCTCTTAAGTAGCCTGTCTCATCGAGTACGGCCACCACGAACTCGTCCAGGGGCAGTCCGTCGGCAAGTTTACCCCGCAGGACGGCCATGGTCTCGAGGAAGCCGCCCATGGTTCCGGCGGTTTTACCCTTGATCGTCCCCCCGTCCAGGGCAAAGGATACGGCCTCTTCCGGGATCCGGCCTTCCGTCCCGGCCTTTCTCACCTTCTCTACGGAGACCTTGCCGATCCCCCTTGCCGGCGAATTGATGACCCGCTCGAAACTTCCCCAGTCCGCGGGGTTGAGGACGAGGCGGAGGTAGGAAATGACGTCCCTGATCTCCTTGCGGTCGTAGAACCTCACGCCGCCCACGATGACGTAGGGGATGTTCATCCTCCTGAAAGCATCCTCGATGGCGCGGGACTGGGCGTTGATCCTGTAGAATACCGCGAAGTCGCCGTGGGAAAAACTCTCCTTCCGGATCAGGTTGTGGATGGACGCGGCGATGAAATCCCCCTCCTCCCGTTCGTCCATGGCCGCGTAGGCCGTGACCTGCTGTCCGTCGGGCCGGATGGCCAGGAGTTCCTTCTCCTTGCGCCCGGTGTTCCTGGCGATGAGACAGGAGGCGGCGCCCAGGATGTGGCCGGTGGATCGATAGTTCTCGCCGAGGGTGACCACCTCCGCTTCGGGGAAGTCCTTCTCGAAATCCAGGATGTTGGTGATGTCGGCTCCCCGCCACCGGTAGATGCTCTGATCGTCGTCCCCTACCACGCACAGGTTCCGGTGCTTCGCCGAAAGTTGGCGAATGATCTGGTACTGGGCGTGGTTGGTATCCTGGTACTCGTCCACCAGGAGGTAGTGGATGAGGTTCTCGTAGGACCGCAGGACCTCGGGGCGCTCCTCGAAAAGCCGCCAGGTGAAAAGCAGCAGGTCATCGAAATCCAGGGCCTGGGATCTCCGGAGACCCTCCTCGTACATCCTGTATGCCTGCACCACCTTTTCCATGAGGTGATCCCGCCTCAACTCACCGTGCTCGATCATTTCGTCGGGCCCCAGAAGGGCGTTTTTGGCCCTGCTGATGAGGTAGGAAACCCGGCGGGGAGGCAGGACGCGGGCGTCGATGTTCATCCCGGCCAGGACCTCCTTGATGAGGCGGCTCGAGTCGTTGTCGTCGAAGATGGAGAAGTGCCTGCTGACCCCGAGGTTCTCGACGTGCTGACGAAGGATCCGGACGCAGGCCGAGTGGAAGGTGGAGATCCAGACGGAACGGCCTTCCTTGCCGGCGAGACTGATCACCCTCTCACGCATCTCCCCCGCGGCCTTGTTGGTGAAGGTCACGGCGAGGATGGCGTAGGGAGGGATCTTCCGCTCCTGGAGGAGGTAGGCGATCCGGTAGGTGATGACACGGGTCTTGCCGCTCCCGGCTCCGGCCAGCACGAGGAGGGGCCCGTCCGTCCGGGTGACCGCCATGCGCTGATTGGGGTTGAGGTCGTCGAGGGGAAAAAGGGTCCTACCCTGCTGTTTCATAATGGAAGATCGCCTTGTTGTATGCCGTGATGATGTCCCGGCGGGTGAGAATGCCCACCAGCTTCTTCGGGTCCCTGGCGTCCACCACCGGTAGCTGTTCGATGCTGCGGTAGGCAAGCTTGGCCAGGGCGTCCTTGAGGTTGTCCGAGGGGTTGACGGTGGTCACTGCATGGGTCGCAAGGTCACTTGCCACCACGAGGTGTTCCAGGTCCGGGTCGAAGACGTGCTGTCGGATATCCTGGAACGAAAGGATCCCGGTAAGCTGCCCCTTGCTGTCGACCACGGGGAAGTTGGAGAACTTGCTCATGGTGATGTGGTTCAGGATCTCCTGGAACCGCATGTTCTCGGGTATCACCTCCACCTCGGAGGTCATGGCGTCACGTACCTTGAGACTCTGAAGGACGTTGACCTCCTTGCCGGCTTCGATGGTGATCCCTTTCTGATGAAGGCGGATGGAGTAGATGGAGTGGGGAGACAGCCCCCTGATGACCAGGGTGCTCATGATGCACGCCACCATGATGGGCAGGATGATGTGGTAGTCGCCGGTGAGCTCGAACAGGATGAGGATGTTCGTCAGGGGCGCGTGGGCCGCGGCGGCTACCGTGGCTCCCATCCCGACAAGGGCGTAGGCTCCCTTGGTCGCGGTGACGCTGGGAAACAGGCTGTGGACGACACTGCCGAAGGTCCCGCCGAGCATGGCCCCGATGTAAAGAGAGGGCGCGAAGACTCCCCCCGAACCTCCCGAGCCGAGAGTCAGGGAGGTCGTGACCATCTTCAGGAAGAGGAGCCCGAACATCAGGGAGAATGCCATGTTGCCCATGAGGGCTTCGCTCATGGCTTCGTAACCGTTGCCGAAAAGCTGGGGGAACATGAGGCCGATCATACCGACCAGCAGTCCGCCGACGGCCGGCTTGAGCCAGGGGTGTACCGGGATGCGCTCCTCGAAGAAATGCTCGAACTTGTCCAGGGTGTGAATGAACAGGAGGGCAAAGAGCCCCGCCAGGAGGCCCAGGATGATATAGAAGACGATCTCCACGGGGCTTACAAGCTGGTACTGGGGAACGTGAAAGGCCGGCTCGTTGCCGTGGATGTAGCGGGCCGTTGTGGTGGCGATGACCGAAGACATGATCACCGGGCTGAAGGTGGCCACCTGCCAGTCGCCGAGGATGATCTCCAGGGCGAACAGGGCTCCTGCAATGGGGGCGTTGAAGGTGGCGGCGATGCCGCCCGCGGCTCCGCACCCGAGAAGGGTCCGCGTATTGTTGGCTGACATCCTGAAAACCTGTCCGGTGAAAGAGCCGATGGCGCTGCCGATCTGCGCGATGGGGCCCTCGCGGCCTGCCGAGCCCCCGGTGCCGATGGTCACGGCCGAAGCAATGGCCCGGATGAAGATCGTTCGGACCTTCAGGACACCGCCCTTGAGGACGACCGCCTCCATGACCTCGGGCACACCATGCCCCTTGGCCTCGGAGGGGAAGAGGGCGGAAATGGGGCCAAGGATGAGTCCGCCCAGGGCGGGGACCAGGGGAATGAAGATGCTCGTTATGTCCCCGGCCACGAACCCGCTGTATGAGCCCCACAGCGTCCACGCGCCCCCGCGGATAATGCCTATGAGGGCTATGAAGCCCACGGCGCCCAGGCCGCTTAAAAGGCCGATGAGCACCGCGAGGCCGATCATGATCGTACCCTCGGTGAACAGAAAATCGGTGTACCGGCGCCTGAGGTTCTGCCGGATCTCCGTGATGTTGCGGCTCGATGGAGACACTGGCTACTCCACGGTGACGCTCTTGGCCAGGTTCCTGGGCTGGTCCACGTCGGTGCCCTTGAGGACAGCGATATGATAGGCGAGAAGCTGCAGGGGGATGGTGGCCAGCACGGGTGTCAGGAGCGGGTCCGTTGCGGGGATGCGGATGAGGTGGTCGGCCTTTTCGAGGAGTTGGGGGTCCTCGTGATCGGTGAGGGCGATGACGATGCCGCCCCGCGCCTTGACCTCCTCCATGTTGGACAGGATCTTTTCGTAGACCTTGTCACCCGGGGCGAGGAACAGGACCGGCATGGTCTCGTCGATGAGGGCGATGGGTCCGTGCTTCATCTCTCCGGCCGGGTACCCTTCAGCGTGGATGTAGCTGATCTCCTTGAGTTTCAGCGCGCCTTCGAGGGCGATGGGGTAATTGATGCCCCTGCCCAGGTAGAGGAAGTCGGAGTGCTGGTAGAAAAGGCCGGCGAGCTCTTCAATGGCGCTGTCGGTCTCGAGGATCTTCTCGACCTGTTGAGGCAGGAGGATCAGGGCGTCCAGAATCTCCCTGGCCCGTTCCGGGTCCAGGACCCCTCTGCGGCGGCCCAGGTAAACGGCCAGGAGCGCGAGGCAGACGATCTGGGTGGTGAACGCTTTCGTCGAGGCTACCCCGATCTCGGGTCCGGCGTGGGTGTATAGGACATCGTCGGACTCCCTCGTGATCATGCTCCCCACCACGTTGCAGATGGAAAGGATGGTCGCCCCCTTGTCCCTGCACTCCCTCAGGGCGGCCAGGGTATCGGCCGTTTCACCCGACTGGGAGATGGCCACGGCGAGGGTGCGCTCCCCCACAATGGGGTTCCTGTAACGGAACTCGGATCCGTAATCCACCGTGGTCGGAACCTTGGCCAGTTCCTCGATGAGAAACTGGCCCACCAGTCCGGCGTGCCACGACGTCCCGCAGGCGACGGTGACGCACCGGTCGATCTTTTCGATAAACGCGCCGGTAAGGGAGATGTCATCCAGGGCGATCTGCCCGTTTTCCTCGAAATACCTGCCCCTGAGGGTGTCGGCCAGTGCTTCGGGCTGTTCGTGGATCTCCTTGAGCATGAAGTGCTTGAAACCGCCCTTTTCCGCCTGTATCGGATCCCATGGAACCGTGACCGGTTCGGGGGTGACCTCGTTCCCGTCCGGGCCTGTGAGCCGGATGCTGTCGGCGGTCACGACGCCCACCTGTCCGTCATCGAGGTAGATAAAACGGCGGGTGTGGTGGAGGATGGCCGGGATATCCGAGGCTACGAACATTTCCTGATTGCCGAGACCGATGACCAGGGGCGGTCCGCTGCGCGCCACCACGATAGTTCCGGGGTTGTCGGCGTGAAGGACGGCGAGGGCGTAGACCCCCGTCAGCTCCCCGAGGGATCTGGTAACCGCCGTTTCCAGGTCCCCGTCATAGTGGCTTTCAACGAGGTGGGCGATGGCCTCGGTATCTGTTTCGGAAACCATCCGGTGACCGGAACCGGACAGATTTTCCTTGATTTTCCGGTAGTTTTCGATGATCCCGTTGTGGACGACCACCAGCCGTCTGGAACAGTCCCGATGAGGATGGGCGTTCTCCTCGCTGGGTTTTCCGTGGGTGGCCCAGCGTGTGTGCCCCACGCCGGCGCTTCCGGAAAGGGGTTCCCTGCGCACGGCATCTTCGAGAGCGGCGATCTTGCCCACGCTGCGTCGCAGTGCCAGTTCGCCTTCACTGATGACGGCGATACCGGCCGAATCGTATCCCCGGTATTCAAGACGCCGCAGCCCATCCAGGAGGATCTCGGTGGCGTTCCGGCTGCCGATGTATCCGACGATCCCGCACATCAGTCTCTGTCCTCCCCTTCCGCGCCCGTCAGGCGTGCCCGTCTCCTGGCAGCCCAGCCCTCCTTGACAGACTGGTGAGCCCGGGATACCGCCAGGGCGTCGGGAGGAACATCCGCGGTAACGGTGGAGCCCGCGCCGACAAGGGATCCCTTGCCCAGGGTGACGGGAGCCACCAGCATGGTTCCGCTCCCCACGAACACCCCGTCCTCGATGACGGTCCGGTACTTGTTGAAGCCGTCGTAGTTGCAGGTCACGCAGCCGGCCCCGATGTTGACTCCCCGGCCCAGTTCGGCGTCTCCCACGTAGGTGAGGTGGGAAACCTTGCTTCCCTCGCCGATGATCGCTTTTTTTGTTTCCACGAAGTTGCCGATCCGTGCCGACGGGCCGATCTCGGAACCGGCACGAAGGTGGGCGAAGGGACCGACAGCCGCATCATCGCTGATGGCGGATCCGGTGATCACGCAGTATGGCCGGATCTCCACCCTGTCGCCGATGACGGTATCGGTAATGACTGCCCCCGGCCTGATGATGCACCCTGATCCGACGGAGCTTTGCCCGTGAAGGAAGACCGAGGGGTAGATCACGGTATCCGGACCCACGGTGACGGTATCGTCTATCCAGGTCCGCTCAGGGTCCACGATACGGACCCCTGCCGCCATCAGCTTTTCCAGGTGACTGCGGTTCATCTCTCTCTCCATTTCAGCCAGTTCCCTGAGCGTATTGATGCCCCGGGCCTCGTTCGGGTCCTCCAGGGTCCGGGTTGCCACGGTACGGCCGGTGGTGGCTGCTGTACCGATGATGTCTGTGAGATAATACTCTCCCTGCGCGTTGGCGTTTTTGAGCTTCGGCAGCTCCTCGCGCAGGAAGGCCGCGTCGAAGGCATAGACACCGAAATTGACCTCGTCGATATCCTCCTGGCCGGGTGCCAGATCACGGTGTTCCCTGATACCGGTGACCTTGCCGTCCTGGTCCCGTAGTATCCGGCCGTAGCCCGCCGGGTCGCCGATCCGCCCCGTGAGAACGCTTACGGCAGCCCCCTCCCCGGAAACCGCCTGGTACAGGCTGACAACGGTTCCGGTGCCCAGGCGCGGAACGTCACCGGACAGTACCGCCACGATATCCTCAGGCCCCTTCAGGCTGTCCAGACACTGTGCGACAGCGTGTCCTGTGCCGAGCTGAGGTTCCTGGATGACGACCTGGATCGGTTCTTTGCGCTGCGCGACGAGGTCCTGAACCTGCCCGCCTCCCTGCCCCGTCACCACGATGATCTTTCCAGGGTCAAGTCCCTGGGCTGCGTCAAGGACGTGGTCGAGCAGAGGGCGGCTCCTGAGTTCATGGAGGACCTTGGGGACGGAGGAACTCATCCTGGTCCCTTTCCCGGCGGCGAGGACGATGACGGCGAGAGAGGCAGTCTTGAAACTCATTCCTGGTGGGGGTTCTCCAGTCGGACCGGGGCGCCGGCCAGGATCAGGCACAAACGCTCTGAAAAAGCTCAAAAATCATATATCTCAGTAAGACGCAGGAGTGTCAAGGGGAACCCGAAATCCGCCATTGGTTTGGCCCGGAACAAAAAGGGTCCTACAGCGGATTTCGGGTGTCAGAACCCCTCGGTATCTGGGGTCTTGCGGCCTGTCTGTCGGTATCCGCCTGTTCCCAGCCGGCTGATTTCAAAGCTTTTCGCTTTGAAATCAGTTGGTCCCTCTGTTATCATTTCCAACTACGGGAATTTTTCCGGGGAAGGGATCATGGAAAACAGGATTCGAAGGCTGGAACAGGATATTCACAAGCTCAAGACTGCCTACGAACAGTATTTTTCCGGAATTGAACGCAGGCCGCCTGAAATGCTGGCTGAAAAAGTGGCAAGGGAGGTGCGCACCATGTCCTCTATAGCCATCACCAACACTGCCCTGAAGTTCAGGAACCAGCAGGTCATCTCCCGTTACAACACCTACCACCAGTACTGGCAGAAAAACCTCAGGGACCTGGAGGAGGGCAGGCGGCCGCGGCGCCAGATTCGCGGGAGTGCGTCTTCCGCGCCGGAAGCCCCGGCGGATGTGTTAGAGGTCTCAACCGGCGCAACGGAACACAACCAGATGGAAAAGCTGGTTTCCACTTTAAGCAGGGAGTATCAGAAAGTGGGCAACGGCAAGGGGCCTGACATGGCCAGGCTTCGTGAAGCTCTTGTACAGCAGACGAAAATGGTCCGGGAAAAGTATGGTGTGGATAAGGTGGTTTTCCGGGTCGTGAACGAGGAGGGCAAGGTGAAGATCAAGGCTGCCCCTTCCCGGAGGAGCAAACCATGACAAAACCGAAAGTGGGAGCCCTCCTGGAAAAGATCACACGCATCATCCCGGGGATCGCCGGGTACCAGGACAGGGAGAACCGTCGCGCCGCCGACCTCGCCGTCCGGGAAAAAGCCGCCGCCGAGGTGTCACGGTGCAGGGCCGGGCTTGCCGACTCCATGAACGACCTGTCCAGGTCGGGCGGGATGAGAAACCTGAGGGCCATCGGCAACCTGGAGAGGATCGTCACCAGGCTTGAGCGGATGGAGGACGAGATCCGGTATGCCCCCTCCGGATATGCCGGGTGGTTCGACCGGACGGGGATCACCCTGGAGGACCTGGAGCGCCTCTACGAGGTGGATCTCCTCCTTCTGGAAACATCGGTAGGACTGGCAGGGTGCGTAGGACAGGTGGAGGCCGTCGGCACCGGGCAGGATTGGACAGGTGATCTCGAACAGGCCCTGGACCGGTTGGCAGAGATATTCGACGGGCGAAGAAAGAGCATGGAAGAAAACGGTTAGAATCATCAACGCACCTGTGAGCGGTGCCCGGATAAGTGACTGGTCGATGGTGTCACTTATCCGTGAGGAAAGCGAAAATCACACTTTTCGATTTCCGTTGAGCGGGAAGTCCCGCCAGGACTTCTTGCGACCCTATCAATAGGAGACAACCAAGTGAGCCAGTTCATCGAGGTTCTCGAATGGGTCGATAACGTAGGGAAGGACATGGTCCACCGGATCCCCGTCGACGGGACCGGTGATATCAAGTTCGGTGCCCAGCTGGTCGTTAACGAGAACCAGACGGCCGTGTTCTTCCGGGACGGCCGGGCGCTGGATGTCCTGGGACCCGGGCGGCACACCCTCACCACCCAGAACCTGCCTCTCCTGACCAAGGCCCTGAGCCTTCCCTTCAACTTCAAGAGCCCCTTCAGGGTAGCGGTCTATTACGTCTCCATGAAGACCTTCACGAACCTGACCTGGGGCACCCGGGACCCCGTTGCTTTCCGGGACAAGGACCTGGGTATGGTGCGGCTCAGGGCCCACGGCAACTACACCATCAGGGTCGTCCAGCCCATGCTGTTCGTCAATGTGCTGGTGGGGACCCAGGGGATCTACACCACTGACGAGATCTCAGACTATCTGCGGGCGGTCATCATCTCCCGCCTCAACGACCTTCTGGGAGAGAACCTGGAGTCGATCCTCGACCTCGCGCAGGTCTACGAAGAGCTGGGCGCCGCAGCCAAAGCCAGGATCAGGGATGAGTTTCTCAAGTATGGTATCGAACTGCGCGACCTCATCATCCAGTCCATAACCCCTCCGGACGACGTCCAGAAGATTATCGACGAGCGCGGCAGCATGACAGCAGTCGGCGAAGGGGATTACCTCAGGTTCAAGGCCGCCCAGTTCATGGGCGATGCGGGGCAAGGGGAAGGCGGGGGAGGCGGCGCCGCGGAGTCCGGGATGGGGTTGGGACTTGGCGCCGGGTTAGGGATGATGGTGCCCGCCTTTTTAAGGTCTACCCTGGAGGGTGCGGGAAAGACAGCAGTATCCGCGGGTGACCCATGTCCCCAGTGCAAGGCCGCCCTTCCCGGTGACGCCAGGTTCTGTTTCCGCTGCGGCACACCCGTTGTCCGGGGCCAGGTATGCGGCGGCTGCAGCCAGGACCTGCCAGCGGATGCCCGTTTCTGCCATCAGTGCGGCCAGGAGGTCAAAAAAAAAACACCGGTCTGCTCGAAATGCGGCAACAAGGTCCCCCAGGGGGCAAGGTACTGCCTTCATTGCGGCGAGAAGATCGAGTAGGACCGCCCCGGTCCAGTGAACCTTTCCTGTTACGTCAGCCATCATTGTCCCCAGTGCGGCGGCGAAGTCACCTTCGACCAGCAGGCCACCGGAACGCGCTGCCGCTACTGCGGTGCGGGACTGATGATCATGGGCGCCCGCTCCGCCTGGCTGAGTTTTCTCATCAAGCCGAAGATCAGCGTGCAGGAGACCGCCCACCACGTCACCCGGATCGCCATGAAGAACGGGTGGAAACCGCCGCTGCTCCGGTCAGTCATGCCCTTTTATTGCCCCTTCTACAGAACGACGGGTCACGCCATCAGGTGGCTTCAGGGGCACAGGACGGTCCTGGAAGGAGATCCGGGGGTTGTTGAAAAGCTCCAGACTCGCGACCTCGATCTCATGAGGCCGGCCCACGAGGATCTTTCCCCCGGTCTTTTCTCTCCAGGCTACCGTGTCCAGTCCCTTCACCTGTACCTGGCCACCCGGGAAAACGCCGGCAAGATCCCCTTCGCCCCTATCCAGAGGGAAAGGGAAAAGCACAGCCGGAAGATGGAAGCGGATTTCTTCGACGGGATGCAGGATCCGGGGTTCAAGATCACCCGGGAGAAGAGGTTCCGGCTGTGGGAACAAAGCTCTATCCTTTTTTTTCCCCTCTCCCTTGTAGAGATCCGGGAAGGGCGCCAGATCCGCCTTATGCTCATCGACGCGGTGGGCGGGTCGCTGATCAGGCAGATCAGACACGAGGAGATGGAGACCCTCCTGGACAACCTCGACCTCAAGGAGAGCCGTTCTCCGGGTGAGACCCGCCTGAAACTGGCGCCCCTTATCTGTCCCGAGTGCGGCGGCGACCTGGATGACGATCCCGGTGCCCACCTGAGGTTCTGCAGGTCCTGCGCAAGGGGCTGGGAGGCAGCCGGCGGGAGGCTTCGGGAAAGAGAGTGCATGTGGGCGGGCAACAACCGGCCGGCCCGGGACGCGGCGACGACCTTTCTCCCCTTCTGGAAACGACAGGGAGAAGACCGGCACCTCTACGTTCCCGCCTTTTCGGTCCGGTCACCGAGGCTCCTTTACAACCTGACAGCCCGGTATTATCATGCCGATTTCCCGGCGGAACCGATCCCCTACGAAAGCCGGTTGGGGCTGCGGACCCTCCCGGTCGCTCTGCCGCCGGAAGGGGCGGACGAGATGGCCGATGTGGTGGCCGGGACAGGGCCCCGGGAACTTTTTAACAGGAAAGGAACCAGCCAGTCCCTGGTCCTGGTCCCCTTCCACCGCAGGGGGCCGGACCTGGTGGAGCCGTTCAAGGGCCTTGCGGTTCCGATCTCCACCCTGGGAGTCGAGATCTGATGGGTAATCTGATGGACTCAATATTGAGAAATTTGCCTGGACTCCATCCTGGCGGGCGGTCACGCCGACGGCGTGACCGCCAATTGCCAAATGGCTCCCGGAAACTCTACAGGAGACTTTTTGCGAGGTTATCAATGTCCCGCCTCATGCTGATCGTATCCATGACCCTTGGGGTGTCTGTTTCGATGTCTGGCGGAGCCATCTCCGGATCGGCGGACGAAACCGAACCGGCTCCCGTTGTGGTACAGATCACCGTGGACGGACCCATAAGCCCGGTGAGCGCCGATTACATTGAGAAACAGCTTGCGGCTGCCGCCGGGGAAGGTGCCGGGCTGCTGGTCCTGCGGCTCGATACGCCGGGGGGGCTCATGACCTCCACCAGGCAGATCGTGAAGGCCCTTTTCGCTGCCGAGATCCCGGTGGCGGTTTACGTCGCTCCTCCGGGGGCCCGCGCGGCCTCGGCGGGCGTTTTTATCACTATGGCGGCTCACGTGGCTGCCATGGCTCCCGGGACCAACATCGGGGCCGCTCACCCCGTGAACATCGGGGGGGGGAGTCCGTTTGGGGGGAAAAAGGAAAAACCCGAGGGGGAGAGTGGGCGAGAGGGGGAGGGGGAGCAAGGCCAGGAAGCGGGGAAACGGGGAAACGGGGAAGAACAGAAATCGGAACCGGAGTCCGGAGCGCCGGCTTCGGGTGACACCGATGTCATGGGGCAAAAGGTCCTCAACGACACGGTGGCTTTTGTCCGGTCCATCGCCGAAAGACATGGCCGCAACGCGGACTGGGCCGAGCGGGCAGTGCGTGAGAGCGTTTCGGTGACCGAGAACGAGGCTCTCAAGCTCAACGTCATCGACCTGGTCGCCGAGGATATGGATGAACTCCTCGAGGCAATGGAGGGGCGGGTGGTCACCGTTGCGGGCGAAGAGATCACCCTTGCCCTTGCCCGGGCCCGGGTCGTGGAGCGGCCTATGGGCTGGCGTCACCGGATCCTGGCCGCCCTTGCCGACCCCAACGTGTCCTACATCCTCATGATGCTGGGGATCTACGGCCTGTTCTTCGAACTCGCCAACCCGGGGGTCATCCTGCCCGGGGTGCTGGGCGGGATATGCCTCATCCTGGCTTTTTTCTCTTTCCAGGTCATTCCCATTAACTACGCCGGCTTGCTGTTCATCATGCTGGCGATCATCCTGTTCATCCTCGAGGTAAAGGTGGTGTCCTACGGGATGCTCACCGTCGGTGGAGCATTCGCGATGTTTCTGGGAAGCGTCATGCTTTTTGAAAGCGCTGACCCCTATCTTCAATTGTCCCGATCCCTGATTTTAGCTGCTACAATATTCTCAGCGGGATTTATTGTGGTCGGGCTGACGCTGGTCATGCGAACCCACAAGCGGAAACCCGTTACGGGGATCGAAGGGATGGCGGGTGCGGAAGGTGTCGCGACGACCGACCTGTCTCCCGAAGGGAAGGTCAGGGTCCATGGGGAGATCTGGTCAGCTGTCTGCGACCGGGAAGCCCCTGAAGGATCTAATATCAGAGTTGTCGATATCAAGGGGATGAAACTGCAAGTTGAGCTGATCAGAGAAGAGACGTAACGTAATCGCGTGCGTCTGTGAAGCGTGGCAGCGAAAACTGAAGCATTGACGCACCACGCCCACACGGACATACGAAAAACTCAGGGGGTGACAATGAGTATTGTTTTTGCTAATCCGGTCCTGTTTTTCCTTGTGCTGGTTATCCTGGCGGTGTTGGCGAGCATCAAGATCGTCACCGAATACGACAGGCTTGTCGTGTTCCGTTTCGGAAGACTGACGGGGTTCCGGGGGCCCGGGATCACAATTGTTGTTGTCCTTATCGAAAAAGCCGTCCGTGTCAGCCTGCGCCTGGTGACCATGGATGTGCCGCCCCAGGACATCATCACCAAGGACAACGTTTCGGTGAAGGTCAATGCGGTGGTCTATTTCAGGGTCATGGACCCCGGCAAGGCCATCGTGGAAGTGGAGGACTATTTCTACGCCACGAGCCAGCTTGCCCAGACCACCTTGCGGAGCGTCCTGGGCCAGTTCGAACTCGACGACCTGCTTTCCGAGAGGGAGAAGATCAACCACCAGCTCCAGGAGATCCTGGACACCGCCACCGACCCGTGGGGGGTCAAGGTGGCCAACGTGGAGATCAAGCACGTCGACCTCCCGCAGGAGATGCAGAGGGCCATGGCCAAGCAGGCCGAGGCCGAGCGGGAAAGAAGGGCCAAGGTCATCACTGCCGAAGGTGAGTTCCAGGCGGCCGACAAGCTGGCCCAGGCGGCCGACATCCTCTCCGTGAACCCCCAGTCCCTGCAGCTGAGATACCTGCAGACCCTGCGGGAGATCGCCACGGAGAACAACTCTACGACCCTCTTCCCCATCCCCATGGACCTTCTCAGCGGGTTCATGAAAATGGTCAAAAAGTCTTTAAAGGAAGAGAACTGACCTTTCGACGCGCTCCGCCCTTCGACCAGGCTCAGGGCCTGTGGCTTGCTCAGGGCAGGGAACCAAGAACCTGGTGCTACGAGCTAAGGGTTCAAACTTGATGGACTCGCGATAAGTTACGCTTGGACTTTTTGCGAACCTGTCAAACTTAGTTCATAGCTCATAGTACCCAGGAGTCTGAAACGGATAGTCCGACAGAGTCCTGGCTCTATTAAACCTACAGGAGGGATACACCGGAATGATACAGCTTTTCACCTCGTTTATCGCAGGCATCAGGTACTTTTTCATGGTCGCGGCCCTGGCCCTGGCTGTTCTGGCCCTCGGTTCCCTCGGCCGCGGGGTGATGGAGGTCGTGAGCCTGGCCGCCGGGTCCGGTTTTACGATGCGGCCCGGCAGCGGAGCCGAAGTGATTCCCTACTTCATCCGGGCCGCTTTCCTCTATTTCCTGGCTTCGGCCATCTGCTCCCTGTTCGTTGCCGAACCGCCGGTCCCACAGTGGATGCAGGTGAGGAACCTTTTCCAGTTCAGGGTCAAGGTCCTGACTTTCGTCGCCGTCATCCTGCCCCTGGCGTTCATGGGCAGGGTAATGGCGGCCGACCTGGCCGGGCCGGAAACCCTGTACTCGGGCGCCGGGGTGTTTCTCGTCCTTGTCGGGATCTTCCTGCTGGTCCGGTCGGGTGCTCCCTCCGGGGATGACAGCATGGCCCGGGAAGGGACCCGTCCTTCCGAGGACCGCGCCAGGAGCGACAGCCGGGCCAAGCCGGGTAAGGGACCCAGGGGAAAAGAAAAATTCGCGGGGAAGGAACCGGGCGGCGGGAAGACCGACGACTGGCTCGAAAAGCAGAAAGAAGGCCTCAGGTTCCAGAAGGAGAGCCTCGGGCAGGTGACAGACTCGAAAAGCCAGGGTGAGGGCGGTTCCCGTCAGGACGGGAGCGTCACTGTCCGTCCCGGTCCGAGGAGGCCGAGGGGAAGACGACGGTAGCCGCCGCGCCGCGGCGGATCACCTGACACGGTGACGCCGAGACGCGGAGACGCGGAGAAAAGATCTTTGTGTTACAATCTCTTTCCTGCAACCTGAAACCTGAAACTGGAGTTCCCATGCCAAAAGTCCATCTTGTCCACCCCAAGTTCCTCAGTGACGGCCTGCTCGCAGTGGAGCACGATTTTCTCCACAAGCTGTTCGAATCCCTTTCCTCGGAGAAGGGCGACACGTTGGAGCATCCAGACGCGTTCCGTTACAACGGACGGAGGGGACAGCTTTATATCCGGCACCGGAAACTTGCCGAAGAGATGGACCTGCGCGCCATCGAACACACGACACCCATCGATCGCAAGCAGATTGAAGTAGCGGAGTGGAGCGCCCCGGAAGTGGATGGAGGTGAGATCCTCAAGGAGGCCGATGAACTGCGGGAAGACGGCCGGGGGAAAGGATATGGGGGACGGGTGCCGCTGCCCTCCACCGGCTCCGCTGAGGATTACACCTGCCCCGATGATTTCACATCGGTGATCCTCGGTGTCCCGGAGGACGACATCCTGGTGGCGATGTGGAGGATAATGCGATTCCTGGTCATGGAACGGTCCTACAGCCGCTTCAGATCCCTGGCGGAGCTCCTCCAGGGCAAGCGGCGGGGCTCCATATGGATTCTCTTCGACCTCATGCTCGAGGAGGCCTATGCCCATCCCCATGACGAAAGGGCGCCTTCCATCGCCTACGAGTCTGTCTGGGAGATCCTGGAAAAACAGGCCACCGAAGAGGAAACTATCCGCTATAAGGAACTGGTCGGGGAACTCGTGCCCGGCAAGGTCAGCCTGGACATGCGCCGGTTCCTCGCATCTGTCACCGCCCGGCAGGATAATGAGGACCTGAAATACTCGGCGATACTGGCTCCCTATATTGATCAGTAATCAGTAATCAGTAATCAGAAATCAGTAATCAGAAATCAGGAGGAACCTCTGGCCGGAGCATTCGCTCCGGCTTTTTACCTGGCGACATTCCTGGACTGGGGAAAAGAGCTTGTACCGGCCTGGCTGACAAGAGCAGGATCTCGAATAAATGGGAATTTACGGATTGTTACATGGAGGACAAAGTGCTGCAGTTGTGCAGTACCGGTTTGTCAATTCTGATTCCTGTTTTCTGTTCTATTTGCACTGCTTCAGCATCAACCCCTTCAATTCTGCGGCCGCTTTCGGGCCCCAGGAACCCGCCTCGTAGGCGTGGAGCAGCCGCTCCTTTTCGCGGCACGTCTCGCACATATGGAGGATCGGCTCCATGAAACCCCAGGCCAGGTCGATCCCGTCCTGCCTCCAGAACAGCATCTGGTCGCCGTTCAAACAGTCCAGGAGGGCCTTTTCATAGGCCTCCAGGTGCGGCCCGGTGTAACCCTGCAGGTAATCGAAATCCATCCTGACCGTTCTCAGGCAGGTCCTGGCTCCCGGGCTTTTTGTGTTAAACGTCAGCGTGATGTGCTCCCTCGGCTGGATGCCCATGGTAAGAACGTTGGCAGAGGACGGTTCCCCCCCCGGCAGATCTTCGAACATTGTCAAGGGAGTCCCCCTGAACCTGATGGCGATCTCGGTGAGTTTCCCTTCCAGCCTTTTGCCGCTCGTGAGGTGGAACGGAACACCCTGCCATCGCGGGTTGTCGATGAAAAGCCGCATCATCCCGTAGGTCGGGGTTGTCGAGGCCGGGTCCACGCCTTCCTCCTCCAGGTATCCCCTG
Organism: bacterium; assembly: GCA_029210545.1. Taxonomy (NCBI): domain Bacteria; species bacterium. The sequence continues at coordinate 4,871 of JARGFV010000021.1, read as the reverse complement.
ACAGGTTTGCCGTCCACCGTTCCGGGGCCATACTGCCCCAGGACGAGGTTCTCGAAGATGTTGTCCACGGGGAACGGGCGCAGGGATCGAAATACCTTCACCTTCTCGTCGTGGACCGCCTCCGATTCGAACCGGTTGGGCGGCTCCATGGCGGTCATGGCCAGGAGCTGCAGCATGTGGTTCTGGAACATGTCCCGCAGCACTCCGGCCTTATCGTAGTAGCCCGCGCGCTTTTCCACGCCAAGGGTCTCGGACGCGATGATATCCACGTGTTCGATGTGGTCGCGGTTCCAGAGCGGTTCGAAGATGGTATTGGCGAACCGGAACATCAGGATGTTCTGCACCGTTTCCTTGGCAAGGTAGTGGTCGATGCGGAAGACCTGGCTTTCGGCAAAGCTTTCATGGACGACCTTGTCCAGTCGCGCCGCTGAGGCGCGATCGCTGCCGTACGGTTTTTCCACCACGAGGCGTGTCCATCCTTTACCCTCTGCGCCCTGCCTGGAAAGGCCGCTTTCGCCGAGGAGTTTTGCCGTCATCCCGTAAAGGAACATGGGCAGGGCCAGGTAGAAGATCCGGTTGCCGCCGGTACCGCTGCTTTCATCCAGATCATCAAGGAACGCGGCCAGGTCAGCGTACGATCCCGGCGAGTCGTATTCGAGAGAGCGGTAGTGCAGGCGGGACGAGAACTGCTCACGTCGGGCCACTTCGGGGTCCTTTTCCCGGATCGCCGGCTCCATCTTCCGGCGGAACTGTTCGCTGGTCATGACTGTGCGTCCGCAGCCGACCACGGTGAACGGGTCCGGAAGCCCGTCCCTGGCAAAAAGGCTGTAAAGGGCGGGGATGAGCTTCCTTTCAGTGAGATCTCCGGAGGCGCCGATGATCACCACCGTGCACGGATCAACAGGCCGGTTCAGCAGGCACGAGACATTGGGAGCTTCCATGGTGGCATGGCCCTCCACAAGACTGGAGATTCCAGGTGGCATGTCAGTTTTTTTGTGATTGGCCATGCTGTGATCTCCAGTCTTGTCGGTGTCGGAGTGTCGGAGTGTCGGGGTTTTGGTGTGTCGGGGTGAAAACCCGAGGCTTCTTCTCCGATACACCGTTAATCCGTTCCACCGATCCATTGCCAGATATCCTGGGCTATGCCCTTCCTCTCCGATACTCCCATACCCCGTTACCCCGATACGTTACTTCTTTTTCACCCCGTGCCCCCCGAACTCCCTCCGCAGCGCCGCGAGGACCCGGTTGGAAAAGGAGCTTTCCTGCCGGGAGCGGAACCGGGCGAAGAGGGAGGCCGTGATCACCGGGGCGGGGACAGCAGTATCAAGAGCCTGCTGCACCGTCCAGCGCCCCTCACCTGAATCGTCCACGTGGCCGGTGATATCTTCCAGGCGGGCTTCTTTCGCGAAGGCGTCCTCGGCCAGTTCCAGGAGCCAGGAACGGATGACGCTGCCCTGGTTCCACAGGTGCGCCACCTGCGAATAGTCCAGCCCGGGGCCGTAGGGAGAAGCTTCCAGGATCTCGAACCCTTCTCCGTAGGCCTGCATCATCCCGTACTCGATCCCGTTGTGGACCATCTTGACGAAATGGCCGGCGCCCGGGCCGCCGCAGTAAAGGTATCCGTCTTCGGGCGCCAGGGTCTTGAAGAACGGTTCGAGGTGATCGTACTTCTCCCTCGGTCCGCCCACCATGGTGCAGTACCCGAGCTCAAGGCCCCAGATCCCTCCGGACACCCCGGCATCGATGTAGGAGACACCTGCCGGTTCGAGTTCAGCCGCCCGGCGGATGTCGTCCCTGTAGTAGCTGTTGCCCCCGTCGATGACGATGTCCCCGGGTTCCAGCAGCGGTTTGAGTTCCGTGATGGTGTCGTCCACCGGTTTTCCGGCCGGCAGCATGATCCAGACCGCCCTGGGGGGGAGGAGCTTCTCCACAACCTCGGCGAGGGTGTAGGCGGCGATCGCCCCTTCCCTGGCCAGTTTGTCCGTCTTGTCCCGGGAGCGGTTGTACGCGACCACGTCGTGGCCGCCTCCCATGAGCCGGCGGGCCATGTTCATCCCCATCCTCCCGAGGCCCAGCATAGCAAGCTGCATGTCAGAAACCTCCTTTTGGGCCGAGGGACCCTGCTTGTCCTCCGTAGCTTCAGCGAAGGAGGAAGTCACGCCAACGGCGTGATCAAAAAATATATTTTACAACTTTAGCATATTTGGAGGATACAGGGTTTTTGAAGCGAGGGGACGGCAAGATTGGCTGGGGATTGAGAGTCCAGGGGATCCGGGGACTCAACGCCGGACATGAAGCCCATGGCAGTTGTGGAATGGCTGCCTTGAAAGGGCCGCGTTATTCACCGCGCATAGGCTTCGTAGCTGTCCGGAGTGATGCCGTTGGGGGTGGCGGCCAGGGGATCGAGGGCACGGTCGTCGACTTTGACGTTAATGAGATAGGATTCGCCATCGGCGCAGAAATAACTGAAGGTGCCGGCCTGGAACCTGTATTGCTCCTCCGCGGCGGGCAGGTTCGCTTTCGGGATGACAGTTGAAAGTTGAGAAAAACCGTAGGCACCGACAGGATACCTGTTGACCCCGCTGTCTGTGGCGTAGGCGGCAAGGCACTCCTGTGGGGTCAGTTCTCACCTTTCACACTTTTGAGATTTCTTACGATAACTGGAAATATCAACGTATAGGACCTGTACTGCAGGGTCGGTACAAATCCTGGCTGGTGGAAAAAGCAGGTATTGGATCAGAATCTCCACTCAAAGAGGCGAAGTATCAGATCTTTTTAGGCTCCGATGCTTTCATTGCAGATACCTATACCCAGAGGGAGATCGGCGAATACCTCCAACTTCAGCCGGGCTACATCTCCCGAATCACCCTCAGATTAAGAAAAGTGTGAAAGGTGAGAAACTGACCCCACGGTTGCCCCCTCGGTCACTGACACTGAGGGGGCTCCCCTTTAAAAAACATTATAGACAGTGACCCGTTTAAGTAATATAATTGGGTCAACTTGTGACCCACTAGTGCAAGGCTACCGGGGCAAAATGTGACCCAATAAGGGGGCATAAATGGTTCAATACATATGGCAAACAAAGGACTGGCCCGGTTTGAGATGGAAAAGCGACGTCATCCTTCGTCCGCTTGGCATCTCACGTCAATTACAAGGAAGGCTCCTGGGAGAAGCTGACTACATTGGTCTTGAGATGAAAGCGGAAGTTTTGACGGAGGAAGCGTTCACGACCGCTGCCATAGAAGGAGAGAGGCTGGACAGAAACTCCGTCCGATCCTCGGTCGCGCGACGACTCGGATTGCCGACCGCCGGCCTGCCGCCTGCGGAAAGGCAGGTAGACGGGCTGGTTGAAATGCTCATTGACGCCACGACCAGGCACGATGAGAGACTGACGCCAAAAAGGCTCAAAGGATGGCACGCGGCGCTTTTCCCGACCGGCTACTCCGGCATGAACAAAATCCCTGTGGCTGATTGGCGCAAGGGATCAGAGCCGATGCGGGTAGTGTCCGGCCCTGTAGGGAAAGAGCGTGTTCACTACGAGGCTCCTCCCGCGGCTCGCCTCAAGGGGGAAATAGACCGGTTCCTCAGGTGGTGGCATTCATCGAGCGAACTGGATGGCCTTGTGCGTGCTGCGATGGCCCATATCTGGTTTGTGTCAATTCATCCCTTTGAGGATGGCAATGGACGCATTGCACGAGCTATCACCGATATGGCGTTAGCTCAAGATGAACGGAAGGACTTTCGCATGTACAGCATGTCCGCTCAAATAAACGCTGACCGCGATGAGTATTACGACATGCTTGAAAAGACTCAGAAGGGAGATGGAGAGATCACGGGCTGGCTATTGTGGTTTCTACAGTGTTTCAATAGAGCGATACAGAGATCTGAGGGGGAGGTAAGAGGCGCGCTGCAAAAAGTAAGATTCTGGCAGCAGTGGGCTGCCGTAGTATTTAACGAACGTCAAAAAAAGGTTGTCAATCGCTTACTTGATTCAGGTCCGGAAGGTTTTGAAGGAGGGCTGACCAACAGAAAATATAAGGGGATGACCAGGGTCAGTCGTGAGACCGCAAAAAGAGACATTTCGGATCTGGTCGAAAAGGGGGTCCTGATAAAAAATCCTGGCGCCGGCAGGAACGTCAGCTACCGCCTGTTATGGCCAGAGGACGAATAGGATCTATGTCGTAGCTACGATTTCACCTGTCGTTTTGTAGTTTCGGGATCAAAGGGGGAACTTGTCAATTCTTGACATTGTCGGGGGGTATTGCTCAATTCCCGGCCTGAACATCCCGCTGGAATTTTCAAGCGATTTTCGCCCTAATCCCTGATCTCGTATTCCCTGTCCTCCTTGAGCATTTTGAAGATTGTGCGGCACAAATGACGACCCAGTGCCCGAATCGCCTGATTGTGTTTCTTTCCTTCGGCGCGTTTCTTTTCATAGTTGCCCGGCGACAATTATACTTCCCTACTGACGACAATTACACTTCCCTAATGACCGGCGTTATTGAAGACTCTCCTTTAAGGAGGATGAGTTTTTATGATGACGCCAGACAGGAAAGTGAGGAAGTTAATGGAGGAGTATCAAAAGACCGGGAACCTGTCGAAGGCCGCGTTGCGATCGGATTTGGATCCTAAGACAGCTCGCAAGTATCTCAAGTCAGGGAAGTTGCCGTCGCAAATGCGAGTAGAGCATACCTGGAGAACGCGTTCGGATCCCTTTGAGCGGCACTGGGGGCTGTGTGAGGATATATTGGAAGACGCGTCAGAGTTGGAGGGCAAGTTTCTTTTCGATTGGTTGTGCGAACAGTATCCGGGCGAATATCAGGAAGGACAACTACGGACCTTCCAGCGTCGAGTTAGAGAGTGGCGAGCGT
>JARGFV010000020.1 GCA_029210545.1 bacterium | reverse complement strand
TTCCTTTGCGAAACTTTGCGTACTCCGCGGTCAATCAGCTCTTGCCGCTTTCACAGGAACCCGAGCTTTCCCCCCAGATTTCCGCCATTCCCTGTGGCCCCCTGTGAATCGACCTGGGAACGGTCGACCTGCGTCCTCTGTGTCCTCTGTGGTGAAAGCACTTCCGGGGCATTTACGGCTTTCGCCAGGGCTTAACCCCAGATCATTTGGCTTTCTCTGTGTCCTCTGTGGTGAAAGCCCTTTCAGGTTTCTCCTCCAACTTTCTGCTTTTCCAGAGAACCAGCGCATGGTCCAGGATCCGGTTCGCCATCTCCCTCTTCGTCATCTTCGGGATCTTCACCGTGCCGCCCGCATTGTCGATGATGGTCCCCATGTTATGATCCGAGGCAAACCCGGTTTCCTTTCCGGAAACATCGTTGGCTACGATCATGTCGAGACCCTTGGCCGCCAGTTTCTCCCTGGCAGACGCCACCACCTCTTCTGTTTCTGCGGCAAACCCCACGTAGAGCCGGCTGCCTTTCAGCTGTGCCGCCTCCCTGAGGATGTCAGGGTTCCTGACGAGTTCGATGGACATCTCTTCCCTTCCCTCTTTCCTGATCTTCTGGTCCAGGGTGCGCGATGGAGTGTAATCGGCCACGGCCGCGGCCATGATCAGCCAGTCGGCATCGGGAAGAGATTCCTGAACGGCATCGTTCATCTGTTTTGCCGTTGTCACTTCACGAACGGCCACTTTTCCCGGCCTCTCCAGTTCGACGGGACCGGAAACAAGGGTCACCAGGGCGCCCCGCTCGGCGGCACTTCGCGCCAGGGCATACCCCATGCGGCCGGTGGAACGGTTGCTGATGAACCTGACCGGATCGATGGGCTCCCGGGTGGGACCGGCCGAGACCAGGACGCGGATACCCTCTAGGTCTCGTTCGGACAAACAGTTTCGCACCTCCTCGATGATCAGCGACGGGTCAGCCAGGCGCCCCGGCCCCTCCTCGCCGCAGGCCAGTTCTCCCTCCTCCGGCGGCACGATCCTGACGCCGCGTTCACGCAGCTTCGCCAGGTTCTCCCGGACTGCGGGATGGCCCCACATCCTCGAGTTCATGGCCGGAGCCACGACAACCGGGCATGTCATCACCAGTAAGATCGTGGTGAGCAGGTCGTCGGCGATGCCGTTAGCGGCCTTGCCTATGAAGTTGGCCGTCGCGGGCGCAACGAGGAACAGTTCGGCCCACCTTGCCCTCTCGATATGCCCGATCGTCCTCTCGTCGGTGAGGGAGAACATGTCGAGGCCCACGGGGTTCCGGCTCAGGGTCTCCATGGTCAGCGGGGTGATGAACCTGGTGGCGTTCCCGGTCATGACAACCGACACCTGGGCGCCTTCACGCTGGAGAGCGCGCGTCAGTTCCGCTGCCTTGTAGGCCCCGATGCCTCCGGTGATCCCGAGAAGGATCTTTCGCCCGAAAAGCCTGCTTTGGGTTTCCTCCATGAGTCTCGTCCTTTCCTGCCCGTTCACGGATCCCTGTACCTGCAGCGTGTCCTGACCTCCTGACACGCTGCCGGGTAATTGTCGGAAGATGCGTTTTTTCATGAACTCATTGTATCTTAGGCCGACAAAATATACCTGGGAGTCTGTGCGAGGTTCTTCGACAGACTCTAGGTCAGAAACGGGTTGAGGTTTTTTTCCCTTCCCACCGTGGTAAATGGTCCGTGGCCGGGGTACACCGGAGTCTCATCGGGAAGGGTGAGGATCTTCTTCCTGATAGAGATGATCAGGGTTTGGTAATCGCCGCCCGGCAGGTCAGTCCTCCCGATGGAGCCGGCGAACAGGGCATCCCCGGGGAATACACCTGCGCTCGTCACAAAAGTCACACCACCGGGTGTGTGTCCGGGTGTGGAAAGTACCCCGATCTCTTCATCCCCGATGATGATCACGTCACCTTCGTCGATGAGGCGGTCGGGGTCCGGGGAAGGAGCGACCACAAGCCCGTACATTCTTGCAGCCATGTGTGCCTGAGGCATGTAAGGAGCGTCGGCGCGGGGCGCAACGAGGGGCGCTCCTGTCTCTTTCACAATGACTTCGTTGGCGGCGATGTGATCGAAGTGGGCGTGGGTATTGAGAACAGCCCTGACGGTCCAGGGCCGTCTCCTGACTGCAGCGAGGATCATCTCCCCGTCCTCTCCCGGATCGATTACGACCGCCTCGCCGCTGATCTCGTCACCGACGATAAAGCAGTTCGACTGCAGGGGCCCTACCGCGAGGTGTTCGACAACGAGTTTGCCCATGGATTATGATCTCCTGTAACAAAAAGGCAGAACTATGAAGTCAGCTAGACCCTCGGCTGTAAGCCGAGGGCTTGAAGTGGCGCGTCGAATGAATTCGACTTGAAGCGCCACTTGATACCGCCGTCTTCAGACGGCGGTACTTCAAATTACAATCCATCGCCGGAATCCCCCCGACTTCAGTCGGGGGATGGCAAACCATCGTCCCCTTCGGGGACTTCAGGAAAACCTGCTTCGCCTGAAGGCGAGGGGTTTCCACCATCCCCGAAGGGGACACTAAGAAAACCTGCGCATACCGGTTCTCAGCTCTCAGCTCTTCGCTCTTCGCTCTTCGCTCTTAGCACACGTTTCTTCTCGAGCTTCCGTGACTCGAGAAGAAACGTTACCGGTCCGTCGTTGACCAGGGTTACTTTCATGCTTGCTCCGAATACGCCCGTGCTGACGATGATCCCCTGTCCTTCCAACTCACTGATGAACATCCTGTAAAGCGCCTCCGCCGGTCCAGGCGCCATGGCCTGTCCGAACCCGGGCCTGTTTCCCTTCCCCGTGTCGGCAACCAGCGTGAACTGGGACACTACCATGGCCTCCCCCCCCGATTGGAGGATGGAGCGGTTCATCTTGCCATCCTGGTCCTCGAAGATCCTGAGCTGTGCTGTTTTTCGAGCCAGGTAAAGGGCATTGTCGCCCCCGTCGCCCTCAGCGATCCCCAGGAGGACCAGGATGCCGGGACCGGTGGCGGAAACCTGTTTTCCATCCACTTCAACGCGGCACTCGGCAGTCCGCTGAATGAGCGCCCTCAAAATCCGGGTCCATCAATCTCAAGCAGGAACCTTTTCAGGTCCGGAACCATGTCAACCCACTTTTGTAATGTACCCCCGGCAAAGCCGGGGGGTTTCCCTAAGTACTAAAAAGACGCTTTGTCAACGTTTTCATGCTCTTACACCCTAATATGAGGGCAAACATTAAGTATACAACAACTCCCACCCCCAAACAACATAGCAGCCATTTGGCCCTGGACAGGGTACCCAGTTCGAACCATGGAACGCGGCCGGCCAGTTCCGTGGTGGCGATAAACATGGCCGCGGCAGCTATGGCGGAGGCAATGACATCCCCGACAAGCTCCTTCCCTATCCATCCCGTCCCTGTCAGCGCGGTAAAGTACCAGGCCAGGATGAGGAAGTTGACTGCAGAAGCAAGGGAGGTCGCCAGGGCCAATCCACCGTGCCCCATGGGTCCCATGAGCAGAAGGTTGAGAACGATATTGACCGCAAGCGCCGCCCCTGCCGCGGCGAAAGGAGTCCTGGTGTTTTCGAGGGCGAAAAAAGCCCTCCCCAGGATCTTGATCCCGATAAACAGGGGCAGGCCCGCCGAGTAGAAAAGAAGGGCCGTTGCCGAACCGGCCACATCCGCGTTTGAAAAGGCTCCCCTACCGAAAAGGGTAGCGATAATAGGAACTTTGAGGGCTATCAGCCCGAGGGCCGCCGGGAAACCGATAAAAGCCGTCATACCCAGGGAAAAGGACACCGTTTTCGTAAAATCCCCACGGCGTCCCTCCGCGATCTGGGCTGAAAGTGTTGGCAGCGCCGCGGTGGCAAGGGCGATGCCGAAAACACCGAGGGGGAACTGCATCAGCCTGTTCCCGTACCACAGGTAGGTGATGCTGCCGGTAGGGAGGAAGGAGGCTAAAAGTGTGTCCACGAGCATGTTCACCTGGTAGACCGCGACACCAAGGACCGCGGGCCCCATCATGACGAGGATCCTCCTGATCTCCGGCGAAAAAGACGGTACCACCAGCCGCGGCATGACTCCCCTGCCCGCGAGGGGCGGAACCTGCAGCAGGAACTGCAGCACCCCTCCCGCGAGGACTCCCCATGCCAGCGCGGTAACGGGCACCTGCATTCCCGGCGCCACGACGAGTACCGCGAAAATGATCGAAATGTTCAGAAGGGCCGGTGCGGCCGCGGGGGCCAGAAAGTGGCCGTGGCTGTTCAGGATGCCCATACCCATGGCAGCAGCGCAAATGAAGACCATATAGGGCAGCATCCATCGCGTCAGCATGACCGTCAGTTCGAAGGCCTGTGTTCCCGGAGCAAAGCCGTGTGCGATGATCCGCACGAGCAAGGGGGCAAAAATAACGCCGACAACAGTAAAGGCGGTAAGGATGACCATGAGGGAGGAAAAGAGGTTGCTGGAAAAAACCGCGGCATACTGGCGGCCGCGCTTTTCCAGGGTGTCGGTGTACACGGGGACAAAGGATGCCGCAAGGGCCCCTTCACCGAAGAGCTGTCTCATGAGGTTCGGTATCCGGAAGGCCACGAAAAAGGCGTCCGCTGCAGGTGTCGCGCCGAAAACGGCCGCCATGACAGCATCCCTGGCCAGTCCCAGGACACGGCTGAACATCGTGGCGCCGCCAACGATACCGGCAGCGCGAACGATCTTAACCGTGTCTGAATTCCCGGTGCTCTTATTCATGGTTTCCTTAGGGTCAGCCATTGCGCCCGTTCGAAGGACAAAGTGCGACGATCGAAGGAGGTCGTAAATCCTGTTCGATCCGCTTTCCCTCTTCGTTCTTCGCGCTTCCCGCTTTTTAATTATTTGACAAATATGCTCTTTTCTGGTTATTAGCAATGTTCTGTCACAGGCAGTTCGATTTTGAATCAGGAGGTAGCAATTGGCAACACACAAATCCGCCATTAAAAGAAACCGCCAGAACACCAGGAAACAGCTCATCAACCAGATGAGGCGGACAAGGATCAAGAGCCTCACCAAGGAGGTTCTGACTGCCGTCGAATCGGGTAACCAGGGGGCGGCACAGGACGCGCTGAAAAAAGCGGTTCCGGTCATTCAGAGAGCCGCATCCAGGGGAACCCTTCACCAGAATACGGCCAGCAGGAAGATCTCCCGCCTGTCAAAACGGGTCAATACAATCCCTTCAGGAGAGTAGTTCCAGGACCATCCTGTCGAGCACCGCTGCCTCGGGGATCGATCCCCTCTTCAACTCCAGATCACCGGTGGCAAGAGCATCCAGAGCCCGCACCAGATCGTCTTCGTTCACCCGCCCCATATGGCGGGTGAACTTTTCCCGGATCTTGGGATACCTCTTCCCCATCTTTAACGCCGCTTCACCTGGTGAAAGCCCCGATCTCACCAGGTCCTTCCCCCTTATGAGCTGGCGGTAATGCCACGCCATCATATGGACGATATATTCAGGCGCGTTGTCGCTGTCGACCAGGGACTTAAGGGACATCAGGGCTCTGGACGAATCTCCGTCACCCAGTGCGTCGAGGAAGTTGAAGATAACCTCGACCCCACCCGGGACACTTACATCCAGATCCTCCTCGGCAATGGAACCCTTGTCCCCTGCACTGAGGACGACCTTGTCGATCTCCGTGGCCAGCAATCCCAGGTTCTCTCCCGATATCTGGACGAGAAGCTCACACAGTCCGTTGTCGATCTCCTTGCCCTGGTTCCGGAAACGGGTCCTTACCCAACCAGCCAGGGACCGCCCGTACGGAGGCTTCAGTTCGGATGCCTCACACAATGGCGACAGGACCCTGTACCCCGAATCGGATCTTTTCAGCTCTGACGAGGTCATGAGAAGAGTAGATTTCGGGTTGGGATCCTTGAGATAGGTTGTGAGTTCCTTGTAATCAGGAAGTTTATTGACCTCTCTCAAAACGAGGAGCCTGCGGTCCCCCAGGAAAGGAAGCGTCTGAAGAAACTCCACGACCGTTCCCAGGTCCGTTTCCCACCCGTATGCGATCAACAGGTTCAGGTCCCGGTTTTCCAGGGGCATCAGCCGATGGACAGCTTCCTGTTCGGCCTGCGCGAGGAGAAACGGTTCCGGGGAGATGAACAGGATAGCCGGTGGAGCTGGAGTCCTGTCGTTCCTTCGCCCGGAACCGGTCACGGCGCACCCTCGAGCCGACGTATGACGCGGTCGGCAGCTTTTTTGGCCAGGAGCTTTACGGCGGCCTTCCTGTTCCAGTCAAGAGATGCCGGGTCGGCTGAATAGGGGTAGATCTCCCTGACACCCTCATTCCCGAAAACAGCTTCAGACCGGTGTCCCTCCCCCTCCACTTTCCAGGCAATTTCCAGTGCCAGTCTCTGGCGAACCGGCGTGCCTGCTGAACTTACTGTTTCCACCTGTTCCGTGAACCGGGTTGCTGTAACGTAAAGCCGGCTGCCGGAGCCGGGAGTAAACCCGCCCGTAAGACGCAGTTCCTCTTCCAGAACCCAGCTGAGTCCGGGTTCTGCCGTGCTGTTGGTAACCGATACCAGGTCGTAGTTTCGGGCCGGGAATGGATCGGCGAACCGGTAAGCGCAGGCGGAAAGCGCCAGGATCACAATAACAGCGGCGGCGGACGAAAATAGAAGACGCTTCATTTGACGACGATGGAAACCAGCCGTCCCGGCACGGCGACAACCTTGACGACCTCCTTGCCCATCAGAAGCTCCTGGATCCTCGGAAGGGCGAGCGCCTGGGCCTGGAGCTGTTCTCCGGATGCTTCCGGAGAGGCTTCGAAACGGGCCCTGACCTTGCCGTTGACCTGGACCACGAGTTCAACCACATCACTGACAGCCAGTTCAGGATCGAATTCGGGCCACGGTGACAGGAAGATGCTCTGGTCGTGGCCGGTCATGCTCCACAGCTCTTCCGCCAGGTGGGGGGCAAAGGGGGCCATGAGCCTGATGACCGTTTCCATGGCAATGGCAGCTTCCCGGTGTCCGTCTTCGGAATGGAGTCCTCCGGCGGTGACAAAGCGAAGGATCTCGTTAACGAGTTCCATGATCGCGGATATGGCCGTGTTGAACTGGAACCTTCTCTCAATGTCCCCGGTCACCTTTCCCGTGGAGCGGTGCACCGCCTGGATGAGCATCCTTGTATCGTCAGGCTGTTGGGCCGCGCTCACCCTGGCGGAGGCCGGAAAGATGCCCAGGTTATCGGTCACCATCCTGTAGACACGGCTCAGGAATCTGAATGAACCTTCCACACCCTGGTCACTCCACTCCAGTTCCTTTTCGGGAGGGGACGCGAACAGGATAAAGATCCTGGCAGTGTCGGCCCCATAGCGGTCCATCATCTCCGCGGCGGGAACAACGTTGCCCATGGACTTGGACATCTTGGCCCCATCCTTGATGACCATACCCTGCGTCAGAAGTCTCCGGAACGGCTCATCGGCATTTGTGAGGCCCAGATCCCGGAGCCCTTTTGTGAAGAACCTGGCGTATAAAAGGTGCAGTATGGCGTGTTCGATCCCGCCAATGTACTGGTCCACCGGCATCCAGTAACCCGCCTTTTCCGGATCGAAAGGCGCCTTGTCGTACTTCGGATCGGTATACCTGAAGGGGTACCATGAAGAATCGATAAAGGTGTCCATGGTGTCCGTCTCACGGCGTGCGGGCCCTGAACAGGACGGACACCTGGTGTTGACAAAGGTCGGCGACGTGGCCAGGGGGTTCCCCTCTCCGGTGAACTCCACGTCACCCGGAAGAACAACAGGCAGGTCCTCCTCCGGTACCGGAACGGTCCCGCAGCTGTCACAATAGATGATCGGTATGGGAGTACCCCAGTAACGCTGGCGGCTGATAAGCCAGTCCCGAAGCCGGTAGCTGACGCCCGCCCTGCCCCATCCGTTTTCCTCAAGGAACCTTATAAACCCGGGCATGGCATCCCGGTTACCCTGTCCGTTGAAAGGACCGGAGTTGACCATGATCCCGTCTTCAACGTAGGCGCGATCCATTTCCGCACCGTCGACAGGACCATCCTCGCCCTGGATGACGAGGACCACGGGCAATCCGTATTTCCCGGCGAATTCAAAGTCTCTCTGGTCGTGAGCCGGCACACCCATGACGGCTCCGGTTCCGTACTCCATCACCACGTAGTCGGCCACGTAGATGGGGAACTGCTCACCGTTGACCGGGTTGATGAAAGTCCTGCCCGTGTCGACACCCTCTTTTTCCTTCGTTTCGTCAGTCCGCTCGATGTGGGATCTGCCCCTGGCTGTTTCGGCAAAAAGCATCACCGCCTTTTCCCGATCCGTCCCCCTGACAAGCTCCTCCACCATGGGGTGTTCCGCGGCAAGAACCATGTAGGTGATCCCGAAAACGGTGTCAGGCCTTGTTGTGAAGGTGGATATGACGTGGTCGGACCCGGTAACTTTGAAATCGATCTCGGCGCCTTCGCTGCGCCCGATCCAGTTTTTCTGCATGGTCTTGACCCGCTCGGGCCAATCCTCAAGCCTGTTGAGATCCCTGAGAAGCTCATCGGCATAGCTCGTGATCCGCAGGAACCACTGCTCCAGATCCCTCTTCCGGACAACGGTACCGCAGCGCCAGCAGCAGCCGCTTTCCACCTGCTCGTTGGCCAGAACCGTCTTGCACGACGAGCACCAGTTCACGGGAGCTGAATGCCGGTAAGCCAGCCCGTTTTCCAGAAACTTGAGAAAGATCCACTGGTTCCAGCGATAATACTCCGGCTCGCAGGTCGCCAGCGTCCTTTCCCAGTCGTAGGAAAGCCCCATTCTCTTCTGGACAGCGATCATCTTGTCGATGGATGAACGTGTCCACCCGGCCGGGTCAACATTTCTCGTAATGGCCGCATTTTCAGCAGGAAGACCGAAAGCGTCATAACCCATGGGGTAAAGGACGTTGAACCCCTTCATCCGGAGGAAACGGGCATAGGCGTCGCCGATGGCGTAGTTGCGCATATGCCCCATATGGAGATCTCCCGAAGGGTAGGGAAACATCTCCAGGCAGTAGAACTTTTCGGCCCCGGGATCCTCGACAGACCTGTTTAAGCCTGTCTCTTCCCAGATCTTCTGCCATTTAGCCTCGATATCACGAGGTGAGTACCTGGGTGGGGACATGGTGTATCTCCCGCCTTACTGATCCAGGGTGTTTGTCTGCCCGGCTTTGGGTAACCCCCTCCGGGGAGGTAAAATCTGATTTAACCGATGCTGTTCCGGCAAGGTTGATGGCTTCGCAAAAAGTCATCAACGCGCCCCGCGCAGGGCGCCCAAATCAATGACCCGCACCGTAAGTCAATGACCCGCCGCGCCTGGGAAGGGCGCCCGGATCAATGACTGGCAAGGCAAGTCATTGATCCGTGAGGAAAGCGAAAATGACACTTTTCGCTTTCCGTTGAGCAAAAAGTCCCGCTTGGACTTTTTGCGACCCTATCATAGTTTAAGGAGGTCCTTGACGATAGACAGAAGTGTCGTTGACTGGATCGGCTTCGTGATATAGGCGTTGGCACCGAGAGCCATGGCCCTTTCCTTGTCTTCCCGGGCGCCCTCGGTGGTAATGATCACGATTGGGAGCCCTTTGTAGGCTTCGTTTGACCGGACAAGGTTCACGAGCTTGAGCCCGTCCATGATCGGCATGTTGATATCGGTCAGGATAAGGTCGATCTTGTTGGAGGACAGTTTTTTCAGTCCGTCCACACCGTCGGAGGCCTCGACGACCTGGGCCCCGGGGATCCTGTTGAGGGCAAAACGGATCAGCTGCCTCATGGTGGGGGAATCTTCGATTATCAGAAAAGTCAAAGCTGCCATTGGTTTATCCCTTTCAACGCTGATAACGCCGCAAAAAGTCTCCCGTGGAGTTGCGGGGAGCCATTTTGCGAGCCCATCAACGCTACTGGCTCAGCAGGTCCAGAAAACCCTGGTAGGTGCTCAGCTTCCTTTTGGACTCCGTGAAAAGCTTCGAACTGAAAATGGCTGTGGCCGCATGCCCTGCCAGCAGGGTGAAAAGCTCGAAATCGACCGGGGCGAAACTTTCCTTTTGCTGCAGCAGGTTGAAAAGTGTGATAACCCCGATCACGTCATCCTTGATGGTGAGGGGGATACAGACCAACGGATCCAGTAAAAGGACCTTCAGGTCACTGGAAGGGTTCTCGTTGAAATAACTTTCGTTGGTTTTTGCCGTGTTCCCGATGACACCTTCGCCGAACTTCACTGCAGGGATCTCTGAGACCGGCACCCCCTCTGAAGCCTCCGGATTGAGCATCTGGAGCTTCTCATCCAGGAGGTAAATGGCGAAGGTCTCCGCTCCGATGAGGTTGATGATGATCTCCAGGATTATCTGGAGGACCTCCTGGTAATCGAGGGTGGAATGGAGCTGGTAACTGGCGACATACAGGTTGGCCAGATTATTGTTCTGTTCCTCGACATCGACGTACCGCTGAACGAAATCCACGTTCTCGGCCTCGATCTCCTGAAGGCGCGCCTCCAGTTCAGAGAGCCTGTTTTCGTATCGCGCCAGTTTGGAAGTCAATTCCTCGTCAACGATCCCTGATCCCTGTTCCACCGGTCCCTCGAGTTTTCTTTTCAGGCTCTCCTCAAGCTGAACGACACGGTAGCGCAGGCGCTCGTTGTCCTTCAGCAGGTCGCGGGTGAATTCCTGTCCCTTGCGGAACATATCCAGGAACTCTTCACCCTTCTCGAAAATCCCGCCCTTGATATCCTGATCGTCGTCCTTAATGCTCATTTGGAATTCCGCCCTCTCCTGAACCTTTCCCGGTGAATAGGCGCCATTGACCTCTCACTGTGCGGCAAATGTCCCAATCATTATTTATTATCACCGCTCCTGTCATTTTTCAAGCCGGTAAGGGTCCCGGTCAACTCCAGGATCCTGGAACCGACACTCTCGATGTGCAGAACATCCTGCGCGGCGTTATTCTGGATGGCCGCACGGGGCATCCCGAAGACCACCGAGGATTCCTCCGATTCGGCCAACGTGAACCCGCCCGCCTCACTGATCCTCAACATACCCTCCGCACCATCGTTGCCCATACCGGTAAGGAGGACGCCGATCGTTCGGTCCCGGAAGGTTTCCGCGGCCGAGGTCATTGTCCGGTCCACGGAAGGTACGAAGCGATCACCCTCCTGCCTTTCAACGATCTTTATCTTCCCGTCCCTGCCGGTAATGACGAGGTGGTGCCCACCGGGCACAACCAGCACGGTGCCGGGACTGAGCTTATCACCGTCCTCCGCTTCTTTCCCGTCAAGGGCTGTGTTCCGGTCCAGACGCATGGCGAACTGCCGCGTGAACACAGGCGGCATGTGCTGCACGACGATCACCGGCAGAGGATAGTCCGCTGGAAGCTCGGAAATGACCCTCTGGACAGCCGACGGTCCGCCCGTAGAGGCCCCGATCACGAGGATGCCCCCGCTCTTCTTACCCGGCATTTTCCGGGCCGGCTGCGGCGCTGGTTTTTCCGCCACCTTTTTAACCTTCAGCCGGTTAAGGTACAGGCCCAGATCCTTTCCCGTGAGGGCCCGGATCTTTTCCTGAAGTTCACCCCTGATCTCAACGATCCTTTCCGAAGCGTATCGGACCGGCTTGACCACGAAATCCAGGGCCCCCAGATCAAGGGCCTTGAACACGTTTTTCTCGCCTCCCTCAGCGCTGACCACAACCACGGGAAGGGGATGGTTCCGCATGAGCCAACGCAGAAACGTGAAACCATCCATTCTGGGCATGTTCAGATCGAGGGTAATAACGTCCGGGGGATCTGTCATGACAACGCGGATAGCTTCCTCACCGTCAGATACGGCGTCCACCCTCCCGACCTCCTCCATATCCAAAAGCATGGACCGGAGCATCTTCCTGTTGTAGGCAGAATCATCGACAACGAGGACCCGAAGGTTATCGGTGCCGCCCTTGTTACTCATATATCTGTCTCCTCAGGCTTCTGGTAAACCATCACCTTCGTCAGGTGCTTGAGTTTGAAAACGGTCGTGATATTCATGAGCGACTCTGAATGCCCCAGGAGCAGATATCCTCCCGGAGCGATCTTCTTGAAGAAAGAGTTGACAACCTTCGCCTTGGCGTTCTTGTCAAAATAGATGATCACGTTCCTGCACATAATGACGTCGCACTCACCGATAAGGCCCATCATTTTCTCATCCATCAGGTTCAGATGCCCGAAGAAAACCATCGATCTGATCGATTCATCCACGGAGTGCTTCCCGTCTCCCTCCTTGTGGAACCACGTGTTGAGTTGATCATCTTCAGTGGCACGGAAGGAGGACTGGGAGTAAACAGCCTTCCGGGCGGTACCCAGAACTCTCTGGCTTATATCGGTACCTATGATTTCCACCTTCCACGAACTGTCGAACAGGCCGGACTGTCTGATCAGAATGGCCAGGGTATACGCCTCTTCCCCGGTGGAGCAGCCGGCACTCCAGATCCTGATCTTCCTTTTCCCGGAGTTCTTCGCGGCCAATGCGGGCAGGATCTCCTCGGCGAATGCCTCAAGCTGGTTCTTTTCGCGGAAAAAATAGGTCTCGTTGGTGGTCACAATATCGATCATGGCGTTGATCTCGGCAAGGCGGTCCTGATGATAGAGCAGGTACTGGTAATATTTCAGGAAAGAATCGAAATGATGTTCCAGGAGACGGTTCTGCAGACGGCTTTCCAGGAGAAACCGGCTTGATTCGTCGAAATACATTCCCGCGTAGTCGTAAATGAACGACGCGAGAAGTCTGAACTCCTCGTCGGTAAGCTCTACGCGTCCGGCGGTCTCGAAAAGCATCTGCCTTTACGCCTCCACGATGTTCCGCACCGAATCACGCACATTCCGGTCAGGATCGCTTTGAGCCATTTTCCGGAGGATCTCCGCGGCATCTTCGCCGCCCTGTTGCCCAAGAGCATGGGCCGCGAATGTCCTTATGCTCGGGTCCTCGTCATGGACGGCTTTCACAATGAGGTCGTAAGCCCGGCTGTCACTCACCCTGCCCAGGATATGGCATACGCTGCGCCTCGTCTCGACAGTCCCTTCGTCAAAAACCCGCTCCAGCATCCCGATGGCGCCAGGTTTTCCGGAACCCGCCATCTGCCCGAGGGCATCCACGACAGAGGTCTGCATCATGAGATCATTCCCTGTGAGCAGGTCCTCCAGATCTTCTGGAACCGCTCCGGGCTGTACGCTCAGAGAGGAAATAGCCGCTGTCCTGACCCACGGGTCATGGTCGTGGAGAGCCGCCTTCAAAGGAGCGAGGGCCTCGCCGGCCTTGAGTGTTTCCAGGCTGATCGCAGCCTGAACCCGGACCTCGGGGCGTTCATCGGCCAGGGAGTTGATCACCGCGCGGACCGCGTTGGGATCGGTGGATCTCTTCAGACAGCTGATCGCCGCCGCCCTGACCGCCGAATCCTCATCGTGGGTAGCGCTCAGGCACATCTCCTGCCACTCGGGCGTCTGCACCTCGGTCATTATCCTCAGGAGGAGCGCTCTGAACACCGGATCGGCGTTCGTCTGGAGAGGCACCAGTGCGCTGGAGAGCTGTCCCGGGGCCTTTTGCCCGATGACGATCAGGGCCTGGGCTGCAGCCTGAGCCACATCGCTGTATTCATCCTGCAGTAACGGGAGGAGGCGGGGTATGGAACTGCTGTCTCCTATGGTCGAGATGGCCTTGGCCGCATCCTTCCGGACGTGTCCGCTCTCGTCATCCAGCTTTTCATACAGGGCCGGCAGCGACCCCGGACCTCCAACCTGTTCAAGTATCTGCACAGCATTGCGCCTGACCAGGGGATCGAAATGATCCAGAAGCTTTTTGATGAGCGTCAGGTCCGCTGTGCCGACGGTGAGGAGGGCTAGGCTCACATCCCATTCAAGAGCGTCGTCATCCACAAACTGCAGGATCGCCTGAATGGCCTTTTCACTCCCGATCATACCGAGGACAGCCAGGAGGCTCTGGCGCTTTTCCAACTGGTCAGAGACAGAAAGCTGTTCGATGAGAAAATCGACCATCCCCTCCTCGGCGGCGGATGCAGCAGCCTGTCTCAGGGCGGTGGTTTCAGCAAACTGCCCGGCTGCTGCATGCCTCCTGTAGATCGTTCCCACTGCGAGTAAAGACGCCTTGGCCGCCCCCCTGGAAAGGGCAGGGACCATCTCCATGAGCATCACTCCGTCGGCAGTGCTCCCCAGGTTCCCGATCCCCGAAAGGGAAGGTTTGGCCAGGAGTTGGTTGTCGAGGTACTGGAAAAACATGGGAAGGGCCTCTGTACAGCGGAGTTTGTCCAGGGCCCCCAGGAGGCTGAAAATGACCCATTCGTCAGAACCGGGGATGGCGGCCATGAGAGCATCCGTCACCGTAGGGTCTCCGATGGAAGCCAGGGCTTCGGACGCGGCAGCCCGGATGTTGTCCTCCTGGTCACCCAGAAGTTCCACAATAGGCGGGATCGTCGAAACATCGCCGATGTTCCCGAGGATGTCCACCAGGAACTTCCGTGTATCCGGCTGGTCAACGTGAAGATGCATGGTCAGAAAAGGTGTGACTTCCCGCCCCATGCCCTCGAGAACCTCGACGATGGAGTTCCGCAGGGTCAGTTCCCTGGACGGGTCCATCATGGGGATCATCGCGGCGACGAGTTCCTGAGTGGGCGCGCAGGCCTTCAACCCCTCTATGGCCTCCTTCCGGACGCGCCAGCTCTCGTCCGACAGCGGGCCCACAAGCCACGCAAGATCTCCCTCCGTGATGTCTCCCTTGAGTTCTTCCATGGACCGACGCCTTTCCTCTTCATCGGAAGAGGAAAGAGCTGCTATGAGTGTTTTTCTTCTGTCCGGTTCCATGGCAGCCTCCCCAGGAGTCTGTCGTACTATCCGTTTCAGACTCCTGGCTTAAGTTTTTCGAAAGTCAATTCAGCGAAAAACGGGAAAACATCCAAAATAAGGGGCATTTCGAAAAACTCCTAGCAACGTGTCGGTAAAGTCCGACACGTTGCTAGGAGCCTGTGCCCTCCCTGCTAAGAAAAAGGGAGGTTCTCCGACAGGCTCCTAGGGATCAGTGATCCCTCTGGATTTCAGCAGGTTGGCCATCTCCTTCCGGAGCAGCTGCGAAGTCAGTTCTCCCTTGCCGGGGAACTTCCTATCCAGGAGCGCCTCACCTTCGTTGAGATCCTGGACAATCACCTCCAGGATCCGGCCGGGTGTTGTGGCACGGATGACATCCTCGTTGTAAAGGGCGATGTCGCCGGCGATAACCCGGCATAGGCGGCGGATATCCTCCAGGACCGGATCCCCGCCGGTCTCCTCTCTCATCTCCAGGTCCTCTATCTCCCGCCTTTCCCTGACCTGTTCGTCCGCCGGCGGAGGGAGCATCCCCGGATCCACGGCCGGTTTTCCCGATCCGTCACTGTCCAGGAGACGCTGGATCTTGGGGATGAGAAGATCCGGCAGATGGTGGCGTTCCAGGTAATCGTCAGCCCCGTATAGTGATGTAGGCGCTCTTTTGTATCTGGCGGCGTGGTGAACGGAGGACAGCAGGATGGAAGGGACCCTGCTCCCGTCTTTTCGCCCTTCGTTGATGGCATCAAGGATCTCGTAGCCCATCATGTCGGGCAGAAAAACGCTGATCAGGACGAGGTCCACGTGGCCCCGATGAATCAACTCCACGGCTTCCCTGCCGGAATGGACCGACAGGCCGCGGTATCCGTGTCGAACGAGTATCCGCTCGATGAGCTGGGCCAGATCTTTCTCCTCGACCACAATGATGACCACCTGCTGCTTACCCGACGGATCAGCCCCCTGGTTGATCCCGTCGATGGGGATAAGGGATCCGCAGGCCCGGCATGGAAAACTGGTGACACCCCGGGGCAGTTTCTCGGGGTGGACCTTGTACGCCTTGCCGCAACCGGTGCATTTGAGAAGAATGACGGATGTTGAGTCCACGTTGTCCCCGCTCATTGACGGACTTTCCATGCCACGCCCCGGATCTATCCCTTGCGACCCGGGGAAAGCGCTTGCCTTGCCGATCCTTGTTCCTCCTCCATGGCGAGGATCCTCCCCAGGTTGAGAAGGATGATCAACCTGTCGTCGATCTTCCCGACTCCCCTTAAATAATCCCCTTCCACACCGCCGAGGATCTCCGGGGGAGGTTCTATGCTGCTCAGAGGAATGTCCATGACCTGCACCACGCTGTCCACGTGCAGGCCGAACAGGTGCTCCCTGGAACGTACGACCACGATACGGTTCTGGGCTCCCCGTAAACCTACAGGCAAACCAAGGCGTTTGTTGACATCGAAGATCGGGATAATGGTCCCGCGCAAGCTGATGATGCCGAGGATATATTCGGGTGCCCTGGGAACTTCCGTGCATTCCCTCGGGCGGATGATCTCCTTGATATCCATGATGTTGAGGGCATATTCCTCACCACCCAGCATGAAGGTAAGCAGCTGCAGCTGTTCCTCTTCCTCCTCTTTTTTTTCCACGTGCTGGCTCATGAGGACCTCCTTGAGACTGCTCAGGCTGTCCTCATCCTGTGCGGAAGCGATGACCTTGTTTTCATCCATATCTTCAGATTCCTTTTCCGCAGATTCCTCGCTTGAAACGGCCGGTTCGAGTTGTTCAGCCTTCTCGGCGACAACCGCCTCTTCCGGTAAAAGTTCCTGGATCTGCCTGGCGGCCGGCTCCTTATTAACCGGTTTGGCCGCAACCTTTTCCTTATCGGCTTTCGCCTTGGCGCTCTTGGTTTTTCTGCTCTTTGCCTTCTTCCTGATCTCTACAAGGTCCATGATTTTGCTCCCTCAGGCGAACGGGATCAGACCGGTTCGAGGTCAAGATCCTCGACGACATCAAGAACGATGTCGGGGCCGATCACCGATAGGTCCTTCGAAAATCCGGTCAGCAGGGCATTGGCGGCGATGTTGTTGATAACCCTCGGCAGCCCCCCGGAATATCGGAAGATCACATCAGCCGCCTCCTCGTCCACGATACCGGGATCACCGCCTGCCGTACTCAGCCGGTGAGCGATGTAAAGCCCTGTATCCTCCCTGCCGAGGGGCCCGAGATGGTATCGGATACCTATACGCTGTTTAACCGCTTCATAGGAAACATGTTTAAGCCTTTTGCGCAGCTCCGGCTGGCCGATGAGGATGAGGGCAAGCAGGTTGGCGTCGTCGAGCTGGAAATTGGTCAGCAGACGGATCTCGTCGAAAGTGGACCTGGAAGGGATGAGTTGGGCCTCGTCGATGATGATCACAGGGCAGATGTCGCTCTCGTAGCACTGGAACAGGGCCTCGTTGATCTGATCGAGCAGGTCGTTCCGGTAATAGGAGGGCGAGTCGATCCCCAGCCTACGGGCGATGGTTTTGAGAAACTGATTGGGTGAAAGACGCGGATTGACCATGAGGATGGGCAGGTGCGTCTCGTTGAAGGAGTCGATGAGGGCTCTGCTCAGCATGGTCTTGCCCGTACCGATCTCACCGGTCAGGAGGGTAAGCTCCCTTTCCTCGGTCCCGTATTGCAGGCGAGCCAGCGCCTCCTCGTGGATGGGACTGCGGTAGAAAAAGGCGGGGTTCGGGGTTTTGTCGAACGGTTTCGCGCTCAACCCGAAAAATTCCAGATACATCCCTACTCCCTTTTGCTCATGACACCGAGCCTGATCGATTCCATGATCAGCCCGGCGACATCGAGGACCAGGATCGTGGTCTGGTCTCCGAGTTCAGCAGCCCCGGCAAGGCCCACGCTCCTGGAAAACGAATCACCAAGGGGCTTGATGACGATATCCTGTTTGCCGATGAGTTCTCCGGTCACAAGCGCCATGGTACGGTTCGCCATCCCGATGACGACAGCAAACAGCTGGCCGGGCATCTGTTCCTCCTGCAGGTTGAAGACTTTATCGAGCCGTATCAGAGGCAGTGTCCGGTCCCTGAGGGTGATCACTTCCCGTCCCTGCATGGTCTTGATCTGGCCATCAGACAGTTCGATGGTCTCCTGGATCGAGCCCATGGGGACAGCGTAGGTCCTTGTCCCGTTCCTGACCAGGAGCGCCTGAAGGATGGCGAGAGTTATGGGGAGCGTCAGGACGATCCTCGTTCCCTTGCCCCTTTGGGTGTGGATCTCAACAGCACCGCCGATGTTTTCCAGTTCCTTGCGGACGACGTCCATCCCGACACCGCGGCCGGAAATCTCCGTGACATCTTCTTTCGTCGAAAAACCGGCCTTGAACAGGAGGCTCAGAACCTCGTCATCGGAGGGGTTATCATCCTTCCTGAACTCCCCGCGCCGGATCGCTTCCCTGCGGACCTTTTCAACGTCGATCCCTTGCCCGTCATCCTCAACTTCAAGGACAACGTGGTTACCCTGCTGGTAAGCGGAAACCTTCACATTGCCGTTTTCGCTCTTTCCGGCCGCCTTCCTTGTGCCCGCGTCCTCGATGCCGTGGTCGAGGGAGTTGCGCACGATGTGGAGAAGGGGTGAGACCATCTCCTCCATGATCATCTTGTCAAGCTCCGTATCGTGACCCAGGAACTGCAGGTTGACCTTTTTCCCCAGTTCCCTGGCGATCTTTTTCGAGACCCTCTGGAGTCTGTTGTACAGCTGCCCCATGGGAACCATACGGATATCCATAACGCCGTCTCTCAGATCGACAAGCTTCTTCTCCATGTTGGAGTTGCTCTTTTCGAGGTCGACGAGGATATCGGCGGGCACCATCCCGCCTGCGCCCTTGAGACGGCCGGCAACGTTGGTATAACCGGACTTGATGATCACCAGTTCTCCCACCAGGTTCATGAGGAAATCCAGCTTGGCGATATCCACTCGCACCGTCTGGCTCAACCCCTTTATCTCATCCTCGAAGGTGTCTCCTTCCTCCAAAGGCACCATTTTCTCGGTGTCCGGCGCGGCTGTGGGAGCGGACGGCTTTGCGTGCCCCGTGTAAGGCACCGGCTCCAGGTTCCAGTCGTCAGTGCCGACGTGGGAGATAACCTCTTCCTCCGGTTCCCTGGATGTGAAATAGAGGATAAACCCGATATTGCCGTCATCACCCAGGCCCGATTCCGGCAGGGTCGTGAGGAGTTCACCAATATCCTTGATGGCCCTGCCGACACTCTCCAGCTGAACGTCGAATGTTTCCAGGGGGAAGCTGCAGTTGACTCGGTAAAAAGGTATTCTCTTCCGGATGTTGTCCCTGAAGCGGTGTTCCTCATATTCGGAGAGCATCTCGGTCATCCCCCCCGGAACCGAGATGAAGGACGACAGATCGTCGCTTTCCTGGTCGATTTCGCCCTTTCCCAGATCTTCCAGGTCCTTGAGAAACTTCGAGCTGTCCACCGAGGTATCCGGTTTGCCCTCGCTGACGGCCCTGACCATTCTCATCAGCATCTGGATGCCCTGCCCGAGGACCTCGACAACCTGGGGAGAGAGCTGAACCTTGTCGAGCCTCATGGAATCCAGAAGGTTTTCCAGCTTGTGGGAAAGGGAAGCCAGTCCCTCGAGGTTGAACATCCCTGACAACCCCTTCAGGGAGTGGGCGTGCCTGAAGACGGCATTGATGATATCGGGCTTCCTATGATCGTCCGGGTTGATCTCCATAAGGTAGCTTATGGATTCCTCGAGACTCTCCAGTATGTCTTCAGCTTCGGCGACAAAATCTTTCAGCGACTGATCCAATGTCTCCTCCAGGTCAGCCCAGCAGCTCTTGAACGAACCGCTGCAGCTCCTCTGCCTCGAACGGTTTGATCAGGTATCGGTCGGCACCGAGACGGAGTCCGCGCTCTTTGTCCACATCCCGGCCCTCCGTCGTCACGATGATGACCGGGATGTGCCTGAAGTTGTCGCTCTGCTTGACGAAGCGGACAACCTCAAGCCCGTTTATATCCGGCATGTTGATATCGGTGATGACCAGATCAGGATTGACCTCGGGGAGTTTCCGCAAAGCCTGGAACCCGTTGGCCGCCTCGATCACCGTAAAATCCCCCAGTTCCTCCAGGGACGAAACAATGAGAGACCTTGTCATCGGGGAATCTTCCACAACCAGGATCCGTTTACTCATCGTGTCACCTCAGAGCGCCGTGATTCGTGACTCGCGTGTCCTAGCTCAAAGAGCGTAGTCGGATGATTCGTGATTGGCAACCGCGCCTGCAAGAGGCGCCCGAACCAGGGACCATTCCCTGTGCCACTGGTTCGTGAGCAACGGGGAAACGATGCTTTTCCCGTTGCGTTGAGCGAAGGGCCCGCCAGGCCCGTTCGCGATATATCATCGTCCCTTGAGCTTCATTTCCAGAAAAGCCCTGTCCAGGGCAAGCCCGACATGGCTGAGAAAAATGTCCAGGGTATGGCTGGGCTCGAGACCCGTGCCGCCCGGATAATCGTCCCCGTAAAGCAGCACGGCTACTTTCCCCATGCTTACCACGGGGCCGAGGTAGATCTGCCGGGGAGTTCCTCCCCCCAACGCCTCAAACAGGGCGTTCTCGGTCACGGATCCGGTGGGCGCTCCCACGTAACTCTGCTGGCTCCGTGTCACCTGGTGAAAGATGGAATTCTCCACGACGGGGAGGGAGAGGGACCGGACAACGCTGTCAGGGTTCTGCCCGCCCGGCAGCTCCACACCGAACTGCCCGAGACCTTTCAGGTCCTCCTTGCGGACCAGGAACAGGATGGCTCTGGACACGAAATCAGAAGCAAACCGAAGGGCAAGCAGGGTTATCTCCCCACTGATATCCTGGCGGTTGAGCTCACTCACGAAAGATCCAAGACGAGCCATGTGCGGGTCCTGGGACTCCTGCCGGGGGCTCCTGCCACCCTCCCAGCTGGTGTCCACGGGCAGATCGATCCCTTCCAGGTCCTCACTGAGTTCCTGCCGGATATCGTAGTATTCGTCCATATCGGCCTCGGCCTCCGCCGTCTGGGAGGAGCCGGGGCTTTCCGCTTCGGCCGCTTGCGCCCCATGAACAGTCTGAACAATGAGCTCGATAACCGATTTCACACTATCTCTGGACGGAGGGTCCTCCACATTCAGAACGGTCAATCCCGGGATGACCGACAGTTTCCGGAGGAGGTCATCCGAAAGCTCCCGTCTGCATACCAGCCCCACCGGGAGATGGAAACCCAGATCCCACATGGTGATCACGCTTTCCAACCCGCCCAGGACCCTGTCGTCGGTAATCCCGGCAGCCTCTATGTCCATAAGGACAAAGGGATATTTCCGCTGCTGCCGCAGTTCCTGGATCCTTGTGATACCATCGGCCCCGTCCTTGTGCACCTGCAGTGTAATACCTTTGTCATTGAGGCCGTTGGCCACCTCGGCGGCCAGGGGTCCGGGCAGGCCTATCATCACGACAGCGTTTGATATCCTCTCCGGCAAAGGAGGCAGCAGGTCCGGTATCTTGAACTCGTCGGTTTCCTTCGATTCCGGCCGGGACGGCTTCTCTTCGGAAGCAATCGACGGTGCGGTCTTTTCCCCCGTCAACTGCTCTTCGAACTCCTGTTCCCAGCCCCCTTCGACAGGGAAGTCAGCACCCTTGTCCGGAATCGCCGGCCGATGGCGGTTCATCTCATCCTTCAGCCTGGCCCCCTCCATGACCAGGAATTGCGCTCCGATACCGTCATCGAGGAAGAATGGTCCTACCCGGGAAAGGAGAGGGTGCCTGGTCTCGTCCTCAATGAGCTGGAAGCTGAAAGTCCCTTCCTCCCAAAGGAAAAAGGAATACACCAGGTCCTCGACCCTTTTTCTCAAAAAATCCTGGAACGCCTCCCGGGTGAGGCCGCTCGTTTCCGTAAGAAGGGACCTGAAATCGTTGGTGGACGCGCCTTCCTCGAGGACCTGCCGCAGGGGCCCGACCTGGTCTTCCCTGAGAACTCCGGATTCCAGGAGCAGAGCCAGGACGCTGTCCTTCTGGTCCGATCTGGAGGAGTAGATGACCTTTCCAGCGCGGACGTAGAGGTTCGCCATTCCGTCAGGCGCCTCAAGCCTCAGCAATCCGGACCTCTTGCTGAGGCTGACGATCTGAAGGATCTCTCCGAGGGAGAGGTCTTCCAGCCTGCCTACCAGGCTCATTGTGGGATCGAGGACGGCGCCCGAGGATCCCTGCTGTCCGCTTCCGGTGTCTGGACTCACCTTCCCTCCGCCAGTCTTTCAGCAAGGGGCCTCGGAAGACCGGCCTCCAGCATCTTCTTCTGCGTGACCTCCAGATCGTAGGGCACCCTGACAAATGTGAAAAGGCCCTCATCGGTATCCAGGAGACCGAAACAGGCTGCGGGGTTTCCGTCTCGCGGCTGTCCGACGCTTCCCACGTTGACCAGATACCTGGCGCCCTCTTGAACCCTGAACGACTCGCCCGGCACCACGGAAACCTGACCCGCCTGATCCATCCCGACGGCGACAGGCTGGTGTGAGTGTCCCACAAAACAGAAACTTCCCTCGAAATGTTCAAAATTCATCTCAGCGTCCCAGAGGGAGAAAATGTAATCCCACCCTCCAGGTTCCCGGGGGTTGGCGTGAACCACAGTGACCCCGTTCCTGGCAAGGACCATGGGGAGTGAGGCAAGGTAATCTTTCGCCTTTTCATCCATCTGGTCAGAGTTCCACTCGATGGCATGCCTCGCGTTAGGGTTAAAACTGTCCGTATCCATCCGCCCGAGGGCTGCGTAGTCGTGATTACCCATGACAGCCAGGTCGGCCCTCTCCTGGACCCAGGCTGCGCAAAGGTTGGGGTCCGGCCCATACCCGACCACATCGCCGGCAAAGTAGACGATCAAAGCACCCAGGTCGCTCAGTGCGCCGTCCACTGCCTGAAGGGCCTCCAGGTTCGAATGTATGTCCGAGATGATGGCGATCTTCATTTTTCAGCCAGTTTTGCGGTTTCGCTTTTTTCAGAAACTTGTGAAGCCACCGGCACCCGGTGGTCTGGAAACAGGGAGACCTTCAGGCTGTTAGGCATCCTGCTGGACGCAAGGGCCGATTCGAGGGCTTTCAGGCTCCCGTCCTCCACCTCATCTTCGATGTTTATCCCCTGCACCGCGATCCTCGAGACCCCCAGGTTAACCGCGGACTGAAGCGCCAATCGGTAGGCCTCCCGGCGCAGATCGGAGCTGAGATCCGGGACCGCCCCCAGACCTGTCAGGATAATCGTATTCGCTGGAACTTTGCCCTGGGTCGCGACAACGGTAAGTTGCCCGAAACGGAACAGTTCGGATTTTCGCTTCCACAGGATGCTCACCGCGGCGTTCAAACGCCAGTCAGCAAAAGCAACTGTACCGCCAAGGGGCCGAACGTC
The DNA here is from genome assembly GCA_029210545.1 of bacterium. NCBI lineage: Bacteria > bacterium. Next base: position 8,135 of record JARGFV010000020.1, on the reverse strand, counting down.
AGAATGATGGAACAGGAGGAGCGCATCTCCACGAAAGTTGAGCAGGTTACCGCCCCGGACCTGGACGCCCATCACGGTTCCAACCCCAGATCGATACGGATGCGGTCCAGGATCCCGTTGATGAAGGTTCCCGATTCCTCACCGCCGTACCTCTTTGCCAGCTCGATGGCTTCATTCAGCACAACTCTAACCGGTGTGCCCTCCTGGCCGATGAGCTCGGAGACCGCCAGCCTCAGAACGTTCCTGTCCACAGCAGCCATCCTGTCGAGATCCCACTTCAGGGAAGCGCTCCTGATCCGGCCATCGATCTCCTCCATCCGGTCGATGGTCCTTCCGGCCAGCATCTTCGCGAATTCATGGGCAGCTTCCGGTTCGCTTCCGCAATTCAGGACCTGTCTGAAAACATCCTCCACAGGACCCGGATTCATTTCCATGCTGTAGAGGATCTTCAGGGCAGCCTCTCTTCCTCGTCTCCTGGAACCCACAGGGATGCCTTCAGATCTGCTTGAGCAGATCAGCCATCTCAATGGCACTCTGGGCGGCCTCGAACCCCTTGTTCCCGGCCTTCGCCCCGGCACGATCAACAGCCTGTTCAAGAGTGTCTGCGGTGATGATGCCAAAGGTGACCGGCACGCCCGTTTCCAGAGACACATGTGCGATCCCCTTCGTCACCTCTGAGGCTATATAGTCGAAATGGGGGGTCTGTCCCCTGATGAGCGCCCCCAGGCAGATCACTGCGTCGAACTTTCCTGAACCCGCGGCGCGGGCGGCGGCGGCGGGAATCTCAAAAGAACCGGGAACCCTGATCACGGTGACATCCTTTTCGGCAGATCCGTGCCTGACCAGACAGTCAACAGCTCCCTCGATCAGTTTCGCGGTGATGAAATCGTTGAACCGGGAAGCGACCACCGCCGTCTTGAGCCCGGTGGCATCCAGTTTCCCCTCAACGGCCTTGTATCCGGACATGACCTCTCCTTTCATACTTGATGGACCTATTACGAGTCCATCATGGTATCGGCGTCAATATTTTCACACCGACACTCCGTTACCCCGATACTCCCATACCGGGGTATCCGCTTTTACAATTTTCCGAGAAAGTGTCCCAGCTTGTCCTTCTTGACCTTGAGGTACCCTATGTTTTCCTGGCGGGCGGCCATCTCCAACGGTACCCGCTCGGTGATCCTTAGCCCGTATCCTTCCAGGCCCACGATCTTTCTGGGGTTATTGGTCAGAAGGCGGATATCTCCTATACCGAGGTCCACCAGGATCTGGGCGCCGATCCCGTAGTCCCTCAGGTCGGCTTCGAAACCGAGCTCCAGGTTAGCCTCCACTGTGTCCTTGCCTCCGTCCTGCAGTTCGTAGGCCTTGATTTTGTTGGCAAGCCCGATCCCCCTTCCCTCCTGGTTCATGTAGAGGAGAACCCCGTTGCCTTCCTCCTGGATGGAGCCAAGAGCGCTTTCCATCTGCTCGCCGCAGTCACATCGCAGGGAGTGGAAAACATCCCCGGTCAAACACTGCGAGTGAACGCGCACCAATGTGGGCTTGTCGGGATCGATCTTCCCTGCCACGAGGGCTACGTGCTCCTGTCCGTCAATCTCATTCCGGTAGGCGTGGGCCGTGAACTCGCCGAACCGGGTCGGCAGCCTGGTGGTGGCCACATCGGTGACAAGGCTCTCATGACGCATCCTGTATTTCACCAGGTCGGCGATGGTGACGATTTTCAGGTCATGCCGCCGGGCCACCTCCCTGAGTTCAGGCATTCTGGCCATGGTTCCGTCAGAGTTCATGATCTCGCAGATCACTCCGGCGGGTTTAAGACCGGCCAGACGCGAAAGGTCAACCGATCCTTCTGTCTGGCCAGCGCGGACTAGAACACCGCCCTTCCTGGCCCTGATGGGGAATACGTGTCCAGGACGATCGAGATCGTCAGGGGTGCAATCGTCCCTGATGGCCGTGAGGACGGTATGGGCCCTGTCGGCAGCGGAGATACCCGTCGTGACCCCTTTGCGTGCCTCGATGGACACTGTAAAGGCCGTCCCGTACTTGGCCGTATTGCGGGATACCATCTGGGGCAGGTCCAGTTCCCGGCAGCGATCCTCTGTCAGGGTCAGGCAGACAAGGCCACGCCCGTAAAGGGACATGAAATTAATGATCTCGGGCGTCACCTTTTCGGACGCCACCATGAAATCGCCTTCGTTCTCGCGATCCTCGTCATCCACCAGGATGATGACTTTACCGGCCTTGATGTCGATGATCGCTTCTTCAATAGTTGAAATGGGCATACCAACCCCTATTAGTCCGCAAGAAACCCTGCTTCTCTCAGCCTGGCCAGGGTGACCAGCCTGTCCCCGTCTCCATCGCTGAGGTTACGGACAGCAGACATCACATATTTGAGGATAAGATCGGGTTCCAAATTAACAAAATCACCCGGCCTTTTCAATCTAAAGGTCGTTTTTTCAAAGGTTTCCGGGATAACAGCCACCGAAAAGCGGTCTCCTTCCACACCGGCTATGGTCAGGCTTACCCCGTGGACGGAAACGGATCCTTTTTGTACCGCATAAGGCATGAACCCGTGAGGACAGGAGACGACCAGCAGACGGCCTTCCCCCGTTTCCCTCATCTCACGCACGGTTCCTGTAGCCTCCACGTGTCCGGATACCAGGTGGCCTCCCAGTCGATCTCCCATGGCAAGAGCTCTTTCCAGGTTTACCGGATCACCGGACCGTGCGCGGGCGAAGGTTGTCCTGGCCATGGTTTCCGAGGAGAGGAATGCCGTGAACAGGCTGCCGGTGACCTTTTCAACCGTCAGGCATACGCCGTCGACGGCGATGCTGTCTCCGATCCTCGTCCCCCCCAGAACGGCACCGGCCCTGATCTCGACACGGGCTCCACCTGCCGCGGTATCCAGCCGTAAAAGTGTCCCGGTTTCCTCAATGATCCCAGTGAACATGATCACCTCCTAGCAGCGTGCCGGAAAACCTCGACACGCTGCTAGCTGATTTGTCGGAAGAAGCGTTTTTTCGGTTTCGTTGTTTGAAACCGGGGTCATCATCCTGTAAACCATCATGGTGAGTTACCCCATATCCTCTTTTCAAGCTAACCTCGGTTTCCAATTACTATGTCTGAACAGCTTCAACCCTTGAATTTCGCTCGACTTTTCATGACAAAAATATAACATCCTCCGACAAACGATCTCCAGTCACGCCGTGGGGGTGATGCCGGGGTTCTCCCGCAGACTCCTGGGGGGCGCCTGGGGGGCATCCGCTGTCAGATGGACGTCATCTCCCACGCGTCTGCAACCGCGCAGTGACCAGGCGGGGGCCTGGAGCAGGGACGTGATCCCGATATCCCCGATGGAGGGTACACCCGCCCCTCCCAGGAGCCTGGGGGCGAGAAAAAGTTCCAGGCGGTTGACGGCACCGGCCCGCAGGAACCAGGCCGCTGTCGCGCTTCCGCCCTCCACCATCAGGTGCAAAATATCCTCGGCGATCAGCGCTCCGGCAAAATCGCCCCATTTAAAACGCCGCCCGACTGCAGGCAGCTTCATTATCCGCACTCCCAGCCTTTCCATCCCTTCATATCTGGCTTGCGGCAGGTCATCGGCCGCCGCCAGAACGGTGCGCCCGTCACCCGCTGCCTGAACGATCCTCGACCCGACGGGAGTCTGGAGATGAGGATCCAGGACGATCCTGTACGGCTGGACCTTTCGACCCGCACCCCGGGCTGTGAGCAGGGGATCGTCGGCTATCACAGTGCCCACACCTACCAGCACAGCGTTGGCCCCCGCCCTCATGCGGTGGACCGACATCCTGGCCCTTTCCCCGGTGATCCACTTTGAACTTCCATCCGGCGCGGCGATCCGCCCATCCAGGGACGACGCGAGTTTCAAGGTAACGTAGGGAGTCCCCTCGCGAATGAAGTGGAAAAAGGCCCTGTTAAGCTCCCGGGCCTTTTCATACCCCTCACCGATGATGAGTTCGACACCGGCCTTTTCCAGCACCTTGAACCCTTTCCCTGCCACCAGGCGGTGCGGATCCTCACTGGAGGCGACGACCTTCACGATACCGGCCTGGAGGATCGCTTCGGTACAGGGCGGGGTGCGGCCGTAATGCGCGCATGGCTCAAGGGTGACATAAAGGGTCGCCCCCCTTGCGTCGCGTCCGGCATCCTGGATAGCCAGGAGTTCCGCGTGAGCCTCACCGGGGCGGCGGTGCCACCCCTCACCAACCACCTTGCCGCCCTTGACGATGACAGCACCTACCATGGGGTTTGGGTGAGTGGTCCCTCTGCCCCGGGCGGCCAGTTTCAAGGCTCTCGCCATGAACCTGTCTCCCCCGGACCCGCTCATCCTTTCCTCCGCCCGACGAGGTAAGCCTGGATGAAACCGTCCAGGTCGCCATCCAGCACGGCATCAACATTACCGACTTCGTGTTCGGTTCTATGATCCTTGACCATCCGGTAAGGTTGGAGAACATAACTGCGGATCTGGCTTCCCCAGGAGATCTCCTTCTTCTCGTCCTGTATTTTCGCCAGCGCCTCCTCTTTCTCCCTTTTCTTCAGTTCGTAAAGGCGGGCACGAAGAATCCGCATGGCAGTGTACTTGTTCTTGTGCTGGGACCTTTCGTTCTGGCAGCTGACCACGATCCCTGTGGGCAGATGGGTGATCCTCACCGCGGAATCGGTGACGTTGACGTGCTGACCACCGGCTCCGCTGGACCGGAACGTGTCGACCCTCAGGTCCTTTTCCTCGATCTCGAGGTCTTCATCTTCTTCCACCTCCGGGAAGGCGAAAACCGAGGCGAAAGACGTGTGCCGGCGGCTGCTCGCATCGTAGGGGGATATCCGCACCAGCCTGTGGACCCCTGTCTCGGCCTTGAGGTTGCCGTAGGCATAGGGACCTTCGACAGCGAAGGTGGCCCCTTTTATCCCGGCTTCCTCACCGTACTGGTAATCCAGCATTTCCGTGACAAAGCCGCGCCTTTCGGCCCAGCGAAGGTACATCCGAAGAAGCATCTGCGCCCAATCCTGGGACTCGGTGCCTCCGGCCCCCGGGTTGATGCTGACGATGGCGTTCCTGATATCCGTTTCGTCACCCAGAAGGGACTGCAGCTCCAGCGCGTCGAGAGCTTTTGTTATCTCCCCGAGCTGCGGGATCGATTCGGCAAGCAACTCAGGTCCCATCTCCTCATCTTCCTGGATAAGCTCCATCGCTGCCTCCAGGTCCCTCAACCCGGATTCAAGGGTGGAAAACCGCCTGACCTCTTCATTGAGGAAACTTATCTGGCGGGATACCTCCTGGGCTTTTTCGGGGCTGTTCCAGAAGTTCGGCGAGGAAGCTTCCCTTTCCAGGCGCGCTACCTCCTCCGATTTGCCGGCAGGGTCAAAGATGCCTCCTCAGGGCTTCCAACCTTTCGACTGCCCCGGTGAGGGTGTTTTTAAATCCATCCAGCTGGTCCATCGGCGTTTCCTCCATGGAAAGATCGTTTTAATAACGTACAATGTTATCACAGCCACGCTCAAAGGCACAATCCAATCCCCCCATCGCGTATAGAAGGTTAAGCTGCCTCCGGTACGGATGTCGGCCACGATGACACCGCGGGCATCGATGGGAATCCTCTCGACAATGGACCCTTTCGCGTCGATCACGGCCGAGATCCCCGTATTGGCGGCCCTGATCACCGGTACCCCGTTCTCGGCCGCACGGACCGCGGAAATGGCCAGGTGCTGGTATGGGCCCCATGTGCGGCCGAACCAGGAATCGTTGGTGACGTTGATCAGGACACCAGACCCACCGGCGATTTCCTTCCTGGCAAGTCCTGGAAATGATATCTCGTAGCACACGAGCGTCCCGGCAGGAACAGGGGTCGAAAAGGGCCCGGTCCAGGTCCCTCGGGCGAACTCACCTTCACCCGGAACCAGCCGATTTACAAAGGGGATGGTTTTTGAAAAAGGCACGTACTCCCCGAAAGGAACCAGCTGCACCTTGTCGTAGAACTCCTCTGCGCCCCCGGGAGAGAGATGGTACACACGGTTGTAGAGGATGATCTCACGGCCCTGGATATCGAAACCCGGACTACCGAACACAAGGTCCACGTTACGATCGGAAGAGTACTTTCTGAGCCGTTCTCTCAGTTCCGGTTCAGCCTGGTAAAAGGAGGTCACGGCTGTTTCCGGCCAGATGACGAGAGCGGCACCATCATCCACGGCCCTGTCTGTGTACTCCAGATAGGTGCTGACGGTTTCCTCGAAAGCCGTTTCTTCCCACTTGAGTTCCTGCTGGAAATTCCCCTGGACGACGCCCACACGCGTCACCTGTTCACCTGCAGAGCGCGGCATGGCCCAGGTTATTAAAGGGATCGCCATCACCGCCATGAGAAAAGCCAGGTGCCTCAATAACTGCTTCCCCTCCAGCTCCCCCCCCTGTTTCCAAGGGACAGACCACACCAGGACGTTGACCGCGACAGCCCAGAAGGAGACTCCATAAACACCAACCACGGGGTACAGGGATGAGACGACGGGCGTCTTCCAGAACGCGGATCCCATCAGCAGCCAGGGGAAGGGCGCCGGGAACCATGACCGCATGAACTCCAGGAGAACCCAGGCAGAAGAAAGCACGAGGATCCTTGCCGGGATCGGCCTGGAGGAGATACCGGGGACAGCCGCGGCAAAGATTCCCAGGTAAAAACCGTGGAGGGCGGCGAGGATGAGGATGGCGGCCTTGGCCGCCGGGAAAGAGATCTCGCCGTAGACGGTAAGAGAGTGGGACACCCAGTTGTAGCTGACGAACAGCCACCCGGTACCGGCCGCCCAGCCTGTCAGAAAGGCCCTGCGCCGCCCGCCCTTCGACACGGCACCGAGAAGGGGAACAAGGGCCACCAGGACCAGGAAACCCGCGTCGAAACGTGGAAAGGAAAGGATAAATAAAGATGATGTCGCGAGGATCCGCATTGGCGTGTCGGGTAAACCGATCACGCCGATGGCGTGACTGGAAATTTGTCGGAAGCCCCGGAATCGCCTTAACACTTTATGCTCTGCAATCCCGGGGGTGGAAAAGACCAGATATAACTAACTCGCAAAAAAGCCTCTTCGAGCCATTTGGCAAACTTTTCTTCCATATTCCATATCCCAAATCCACTTTTCCAGGAGCACAGAAAGGTTCTCCGAAAGTTTCCTATTCTCCCTCGGTGACGGCGCTCACCTTGATGAGCGATACTTTCCTGGGATCTGCTTCCTGGACTGTGAATAGGAGGTTCGAGTAACGGCTGTTTTCTCCCTGGACCGGGACGTGTCCCAGAAGATGGCTGATGAACCCGCCCAGGGTATCGTACTCGCCCCTGGGAAGTTTGACACCCAGTTCCTCTTCCACATCATCGATATGTGATCTGGCATCGAACAGGTAGCTGCCGTCATCGAGCCTGGTCGTGACTGACTGCCCCACCGGATCGTGCTCGTCCTGTATCTCCCCCACGATCTCCTCGAGTATGTCCTCGATGGTAACGATACCGGAGGTGCCGCCGTATTCGTCCACCGCGATAGCCATGTGCACTCTTCGGACCTTGAACTCCTTGAGCAGATCGGAAATGCTTTTCGTCTCCGGAATGAAATAGGCCTTACGGCAAAGGGATGAGATCCTGATCTGGTCCGGTTCCTTGCCCCAGAGCTTCAGGAGGTCCTTGGCATAGAGGATCCCCGTGACGTGGTCGATGTCACCTGCGTATACCGGGATCCTGCTGTGCCCCGCGTTGTTGATGACCTCGAGCACCTCGCTCACGACAGCGGTTTCATCCACGGCCACCACGTCTGTCCTCGGCACCTGGATCTCCCTGACAAGGGTGTCGTCCAGGTCCAGGACAGCGTCGATCATGGCATGTTCTTCCCGGTTGATGACCCCTTCGAGTTCACCTACCTTGATAAGGCTCTGGATCTCCTCTTCAGTGACGTGACCTCGTGCGATCCTTCTGAAAAAATTCATCGTGCGGCGCAATATACCCGCCATAAAGCTCCCTTTTTATGATCATTATTGATGACCTTGCAAAAAGTCATCAATGCGCCCCGCGCGGGGCGCCCAGATCAATGACTCATCCCGTAAGTCATTGATCTGTGAGGAAAGGGAAAACGACGCTTTTCCCTTTCCG
>JARGFV010000019.1 GCA_029210545.1 bacterium | reverse complement strand
AGTACAAGAGCATGCGGGTCATGAAGGATCCGGAATTGGCGAGGGAGAACGGATTGTGGAATGTCACCCGTGAAACGTGTTTGAAATGCCACCGCTGAAAGCTAAAAAGCCTTATCGCAGAGTTTCGCAGAGGCGGCTCTCTGGTAGGCCGCGCGACCCGCAGAATACCGCAATTATTCAGACCTAACATCTGCTTGATGGTTAAACTGCGGCCCTTTGCGGCGGCGCCTGAAATATGGCGCCACCTGGCGGCCCTCTGCGTTCCAGCTTTGAATCTTTTGGAATATCAAATTTGGAATACGAAGCTGAAAAGTTCAGTGTCCTGATCTTTTCAGCTTCTCCAGCTCCTCCTCCAGTTCCCCCAGTTCCAGCACCAGTTCCTTCCTCTCAGCGGCAAGCTCGGATCGCTCGGAGCTGATCACGCGGACCTCCTCCTCCAGATCCAGGGTATTCTCACGCAGTTCCCGGATCTCCTCCCTGAAGTTATCCATCTCGTTATTGAGCTGACCGATCTCACGGTCAAGGTCGGCGATCTTCTCGTTCAGGTCGTTTACCCGGTCCTGAGAGGGATCGCTCCTGCGTCTCAGGGTATCCCTTCGGTCCAGCAGACCGGCGCGCTCCTCCATGAGTTCCGTGCGCTCGTCACGAAGAGTGATGACCTGTTCCTGGATCTCATCCACGTCCCGTTTCACGATATCCTTTTCCTTTTTGAGGCGCGTCTGGAGGGAATCCAGGTCTTTCTTCAGGGCCACGTCATCCACGTCCCGGTCGTTGATCACATCCTTCAGTGAAAGAACGTCTTCCTTGAGCTTTTCGATGCGCCTTTGCCGTCTCTCGGCTTTCAGGGCATCCAGCCGGACCGCGAACTCGGAACGCAGCTGCCCAGCCTGCTCCGATGTCATGGCGAGGGCGATCACCCGGTCGCCGGCACGGACCCTGGCGTAATCGGCCCTGTCCAGGGGACCGGACCAGAACCGATCACCGAGGATCTCGCGGGGGAAGAACAGAGCGATCTGACGGTTCATGGAATCGAGAACAGCGAAGTTCATGTCGGCGGTGATGCCGTCGGCCGAACCCAGTCTGACCGAGACGCTGCGGGACTCGTTGTTGGTGAAGTCGATGGAAAGCTGGGTATCATCGACCTCGACCGGCTGAGAAAGAGATAATCCCGAGAGGGAAAGAATGAGGAATACGGCAATTGTGATTTGGGGCAGCTTCATCAGGGTCGATGATATCAGCTTTCCAGTGCGAAGCGCAAAGAGCGAAGCGCGAAGATAGAGCTTATCCTTCGTTCTTCGTACTTTGTTCTTCGTTCTCAGCCTCTTTAAAGGGAGCTATTAACCCTCCACCACCTCTTCTTTTTTCCTGAATTTCCCTGAGATAGCTGTCACAGCCCCCTTTAAGGAGGCTGTCTCACTGATCGAGTATAACACCGGCACCACCACCAGGGTCAGTAGTGTGGCCACGGCCAGCCCGAAGATCACCGCAACCGCCATGGGGCCCCACCACTGCGCCGTCTCGCCGCCGACCTGGAGGTCAAAGGTCCTGAAGTCGAAGCTGAGGCCGATGGCCATGGGGGTCAGGCCCAGAATAGTCGTGATGGCGGTGAGCATGACCGGCCGAAACCGCACCGTCCCTGCCGTCACCAGGGCATCAGGTAGCTCCATGCCGTCTTTTCTGAGCAGGTTGATGTAGTCGATGAGGACGATGGCGTTGTTCACTACAACACCCGCAAGAGAGATCACCCCGATGCCGGTCATGATGATCCCGAAGGGCATCCCGGTGATCATGAGACCCCAAAATACTCCCATGAGGGACAGGACCACCGAGGAGATGACGATCAGGGACTGGCCAAACGAGTTGAACTGGGTGAGGAGCACCAGGAAGATGAGGAATATCGCAGCGACAAAAGCCTTGCTCAGGAACGCGGATGCGTTCTGCTGCTCCTCCTGGTCCCCTGCATAGTCGATGGAGTAACCCGCCGGAAGCTCCATTTCCCCCAGCCGGGCCTGGACATCCCGGAGGACCTCGATGGAGCTTCGGCCTGCCGTATTAGCCGTGATCCGGATGAGGCGCTTCTGGTCCAGGTGCCTTATGGAACCGTACCCGGAGCGCATCTCCAGGGTAACCACCGAAGACAACGGTACCGGATCTCCCATAACGGTGGGGATGAGCAGGCTCTCGATCTGGTTGATGGTCTGCCGGTTCTTCTCCGGAAGTCTGGCGATGATGCCGTACTCGTCCTCCCCTTCACGGTAGTCACCGATCTTCCACCCGTTCACAGCGGCCTTGATGGTGTTGGAGATCTCGATGGTGGAAAGACCCAGGATGGTCGCCTTCTCCCGGTCTATGTGAAAGGCGATCTCCGGTTTGGCCCGGGACAGATCGTCCTTTACGTCCACCAGCCCAGGGATTTCGGCGATGAGGCCCTTCGCCCTTTCCACAAGTCCGGAAAGAACCTCCACGTCGGCCCCGATGAACTCGATCTCCACGGGGGCCCCAACGGGCGGCCCCATCCTCTCTTTTTCCACCTTGATATCGGCGCCGGTGACAGGCAGGAGCATCTCCCGTATCTGGTCCACCACTACCGCGGAACTTTCCAGACGCTCTTCCCTTTCCACGAACTCCACCGAAACGGTTGCTTTCCGGGCGTCGGCGCCTTCACCCCAGTCCGAACCGACACCCACCTCCCCGGTAACATACATGAGGTCATCCTCGCAGCAGATGATCGACTCAACCTCGAGTGCCAGACCGTTGGTTGTCTCCAGGTTGGTCCCCTGGGGGGCTTCTATGTGTACCAATGCGCGGTTAGGGTCGGTTTCAGGAAAAAGCTCAACCTCCGGACCGGACAGGATATAGGCTGCCACAGTGCCCAGGAGCATGAAGATGGCGATCGCGGCGACGGCCACCCGGTGGTTCAGGGCGACCCGGAGGAGGACTCTGTACCCCCTTATGACCAAGGTTCTGTCCCTGTTCTTGTCGCGCCGTTTTCCGCCGGCTTTAAGGGTAGCGGAAGCCACCACCGGGTTGATGACCAGGGCCACAAAGAGTGAGGCGGAAAGGACGATGATGAGGGTCCTCGGAAGGAAGCTCATGAACTCGCCCATGATGTCGGGCCAGAACAGCAGGGGGCCGAAGGCGCAAAGGGTGGTCACGGTGGAAGCGATCACGGGCCAGCCAACTTCAGCGGCGGCGATCTTCGCCGCTTCGACGCGGTCCTTTCCTTCCTCGAGATGACGGTAAATGTTCTCCACGATAACGATGGCGTTATCCATCAGCATCCCAAGGGCCAGGATGAGGGAGAAAAGCACAACCATGTTGAGGGTGATCCCCATGGCCTGGAGAACAATGAACGAGATGAAAAAGCTGAAGGGGATGGCCAGGGCCACAAGGAGGGCGCTGCGCACTCCAAGAAAAAGGAACAGGACCGTCAGGATCAGGACCAGGGCTGTGAGGATGTTGTTCTCCAGCTCCTGCACCATCCTCTTGATATCCTTGGACTCGTTGAGGGTCACCGTGTACTGGACACCGTTGGGCAGGAGCGGTTTTGCCGCTTCTAAAAGCGCGAACACCCTGTCGGACACCTCGATGATGTTCTCCCCGCTCCTCTTCTTGATGGACAAGGTGACGCTGGACCGCCCGTTCAGACGGGAATAGTTGACGACATCCTCGAAGGTGTCCCGGATGGAGGCCACGTCCTTGAGGTAGATGGGGCGCCCATCCCGGACCACGAGGACCAGGTTGTCGATCTCCGACGGATCGGTGAACTCGCCGGGCACCCTGAGCATATACTTCCCGCGCCCCAGGTCGATGCTCCCCCCGGGAACGTTGACGTTTTCCCTCCGGACCAGGGAGAGGATCTCCGTGAAGCTGAGCTTGTAGGCCGCCATCCGGTCCGGGTCGAACTCCACCCGGATCTCCCGCTCCCGGATCCCTGTTACGTCCACCTCGAGAACCCCGGGGATCTCCTCGAAGCGGTCCTCGAACTCCTCGGCGATCTGTTTGAGGACATGTTCACCGAGGTCGGCCGAGATGGCCACCTTCATGATGGGAAACTCCGACAGGTTGATCTCGATGATGGCCGGGTCGTTTTCCAGGTCGTCGGGGAGTTCCCCTTTGGCCTGGTCCACCTTGTCCCGGACCTTCTGCATGGCGTCGTCGATATCAACGTCCGGCATGTATTCCACCATCACCATGGAGACGCCCTCGGCGCTCACCGAGCTGATCTCCTTGATGTCCTTGAGGGACTTGAGCTTGCGCTCCAGCGGAATGGTGATGAGGTTTTCCACATCTTCCGAGGCGGCCCCCTCGTAGGTGGTCTGGACGAGGATGATGGGGATGGTGATGTCGGGGTTGGATTCGCGGGGCAAAGTGACGTAGGAAAACAGTCCCACAATGAAGAAAACGATCATGAGGAAGAAAACCATGCTGCGCCTGGAGATGGCCGCGTTGGTCAGGAGCATGTCAGGTTACCCATCCTTTCCCGCTTCAATGATCGTCACCGGGCCGCCGTCGAGGAGCATCTGCTGTCCCTTGACCACGAGGTGTTCACCTATCTGAACTCCGCCGAAAACGACCACCTTGCCGTTGATGATGGGGCCCAGGCGAACCTCCCGCCTGACGGCCGTCCCGTCCTCTTCGACAAACACGAACTTTCCGCCTTCCCGGTCGATGACCGCGTACAGGGGGACGACGAGTGCATCCGCTATTACGCTGCGGACGAACCTGACGCGGACGATCATTCCCGGCCGGAGGAAACCGTCGCTGTTGTCGATCTGGATCCTCGTCCGGTAGGTCCTCGTGGCCTGATCCGCGATGTAACTGACGTGGATGATCTTGCCGATGCGGCCGATCCCGCTCCCGTTGACCTCGGCGGGAAACACCTTGACCATCTGACCGGGCTTGACAGAAGAGACACTCTTTTCCGGAACGTCCACGTTCACCTTGAGCTTGTCGATCTTCACGACCACCGCGGCGGGGGTTCCAGGGTTGCCGTATTCCCCGCGGTCCACAAACAGTTTGTCCAGGATGCCGTCAATGGGACTGACCAGGGTGCTCTTCCTGATGGTGATGGAGGATTGCTCCAGGGCTGTTCTCGCAGTCTGGACTTCGTGGTTGGCCTCGTCGAATTCCTTTTCGCTTACGAGCTTTTCCGAAAGGAGGGACTTGACCCTCCCGAGCTGCTTCTCCTTGAGTTGGAGGTCCACCTGGTTCCTGGAGAGCTGGGCTTCGAGGGCCTCTGTATCGATCCGCAGGATCTCCTCCCCTCTTCTGACGCGGCTCCCTTCGGAAGGCCCGATCCACTTTATGGTCCCGGACTGCTCCAGTGACAGGGTCAGATCTTCCCAGGCCTCGAGGGTTCCCGGAAGGAAGAACGTCTCCTCCACGGTCATGGTCGCGAGGACCTCCACCGCTATGTTGACGGGCAGTTTTTCAACCTCGGCCGCGGGTTGGACCGTCGGCGCCTGCCCGGCGGCCTGTTCACCCATCTTCCGTACCATGAGAAACCGTGCCGCGACAACGAGGACCAGGATCAGGATGACGGTGAGCGTGGTGATCGCCTTGATCGAAGGTTTTTTCATCGGTTGATCTCTCCCTTTATCGACTTTTGGCGCCTGTCAGGGGCTCTCCGACAGGCTCCCTGCACTGAAAGCTTCCCGATCGAGGGAACCCGTAACGTAAAGGAGCGCGGCTCGGGCCGTCCTCGTCTCGTATTTGTGGTTGACGGCCAGGTTCTCGGCCTCGGCCAGGCTCTCCTCGGCGTCCAGAACGTCCAGGCCCACGGCTGCCCCCAGCTCGAACTGAACCCTGGCCAGCCGATGGTTCTCTAAGGCATTCTCAAGGTTGCTCCGGACCAGGCCCTCCTGTGCCCTGAGCGACCTGAGGTTTAAAAGCGCCTCTTCCACCTGGAGCCTGACCGCCTGGACCTGCTTGCCGTAACTCTCCTCAGCCTGCCTGACCTGGGAAAGGGCGGCCTTTTCCTGGAGACCAACGAGCCCGCCCTGGAAGAACGGCCAGTTCACTGTGACGGAAAACTGGGTCTCGGGTGTGAAGAGTGAATCTTCCGAGTAGTTCATGTACGACCCGGCCAGGTCCACGTTGACGCCGTCGGCCCTCCCGGCCATCCGCGCCTCCTGCTGGGCGACCCTGACCATCTCCATCGTCTGCTTCAGGTCGGCCCTGTTCTCGCCGGCGCGCTGTTGAAGAACATCCAGGGGAGTCTCGGGAGAAAAACCGGTCACGTCCGGCACCTTAACCCTCCGGACCCCGTCGGAACCGATGAGGTCTGCGAGCCTTCTCCTGGCCAGCTGGAGCTGTTTTTCAGCCTCCACCCGTTCCCTTTCAGCCACGGAAAGGGCGACACGTGCGGCGAGCACGCTGGTGAGCGGCACATCTCCAACCTCCAGGCGCGCTTCGGCCATACGAAGCTGCTCCCGGACACGTTGAACCCTCTTTTCGCTGACCTGCAGGAGGTCTTCCGCCGACAGAAGCTGATTTGCCCGGAAAACGAGGTCCATGAGAACGCTCTGCCTGGCGAATTCCAGTCCCAGCTCGGCGGCCCGCAGGGTGTACTCGGCACCCCGCTTGGCCACCCATACACGGCCCCCGTTATAGATTGTCTGATCCAGGCTGATCCCCCAGTTGGAACCGTCCGTCTCGGTACCGTCGCTGAAGGACTGCCAGCCGTACCCGGCCAGGGCAATCAGTTTGGGGAACAGGACGGTCACAGCCTGTTTTTTCAGGAGGATGCCCTGCTGAACACCCTCCTCGGCGCTCCTGATGTCGTGGTTCGCATCAAGGATCAGCGCATAGGCTTCACTGAGCGACAGATCCGTAACGTCGGAGGCGGATAACTCGGCCGTAAAAAACGCTGATACGGCCAAGGATATCAATAATACCGCGGCCAAGAGCGGTAAGGGCCGTAAAGGGAGATCCCCATTCCCGGGTCTTTCAAGCATCCTTTTTACCTCCGACAATTTTGAGCTGCATATTTTCAGGCATTGTTTCGGGACACAGACTCCTGCGGCAGAACGCAACGACCTCGGAATCGAGGTCAGGCAAGGTCAGCAGACCCTGGGTCTGAACGTGAACGATCCCGCTCAGGAGGATGTGGATCAGCATGGCTGAAGTGGCGGCGGGAACCTTCCGGATACTCCCATCGGCTATGCCCCTTTCGATGCACTGCGATTTGATCTCGATGATCTGTCCCATGAGGCCGCAGAAATACTTATAAAGATCCTCGTCCTCCTTATCAAGCACCCTGGTCTCGCGGAAAGCCACGACGATGGATCCATATCGCACCTTCCTGAAGCTCTGGCTGAAGTTCAGAACCCTTTCAAGCGCCTCCCACCCGGTGCCGGGTCCGGCCGCGGCATCCCTCACTCCGGTCATGTATTCCTTGACAAGTTCGTCACATATGGCGACGAGGAGGTTCTCCTTGCTCTTGAAGTGGTGAAAAACAGTTCCCTGTGCCACCCCTGCGCTTTTCGCGATCTCCGAGGTGGCTGTTTCGTTAAAGCCCTGGCGGGCAAAAAGTTCCGTCGCCGCGGCCAGGATCTTCTCTTTTTTTGACATCGATTTCTCCCTTACAAACATACTGACTGACCGCTCAGTCAATACACTGGCCTTCGCTTGGTTGTCAAGGGGGGGGAAAGGCTCGTAATCGCTTTTGTCCGTAAGTCCGTGTGTGCGTATTTATACTCCCACGCATTCACGCTCTACGCACGTACGTGGATTTTCCCTCCCCTCTGTCATTTCCCTCTCTCTTTCTCTCTTCGGCTCTCCCGCGCCCCCTATCGGCTCCGCAGTTTTGCTTTGCGAAACGACCCTTAAACCTTTCCCCTCCCCCCGTGTCTGCAATCAACAAACCCGCTGAACAATTCACTTATTCAAGGGTTTAAGATCATGAATAACAAGACACATTGTTTCAGGAATTACCGGGTTGAAGTCCTGGTCTTGGCGGTATCCGGTCTCCTTCTGGCCTTCCTCGCCGGCTGCGGGTCCGGCAGCGGGGTTTCCATCACAGGAGGGACCGAGGCCGATCAGGCCGCGATCCTGGCGGCTGTTGAAACCGAACCTTTCTTCGTCGAATCGGTAACAGGAACGGATGGGGACGAGGACGCGGCAGCCGCGGCTCAGGCGCAGGTCTATGACGGGCAGGCACCGGTCCAGTCCCTCGCCGCCCAATCAGGAACCGCCGAACTTCCATGCTTCTGGTGGAGGGGGGACCTGGAACGTCTCGAAAGGGAAACCGACGACGGGACCAACGGTGATCTCGAGGCGGGAGACGGGGTTTACACCAGGCTGTACACGGCAGGACCCTGCCGGGGACGCCACTTCGCGGCCGTTGATGTGATCGACGCGGCCACTTTCATGGAACCGGATTGGACTTTTTGCGACTCTATCATTGTTGAATGAGACGGTTTTCTGCTCATTCAACAATAAGCGCTAAGTTCCAGGTCCAAGTACAAAGAAAAAGCCGGCTGGAAAGATCTCCAGCCGGCTTAATGTTTTGCATTAGCAAAAACTTTCAAGCATCACTTAAACGTGACTTTTTCGTCCTCGTAAAGGTCGTTTTGCTCCCTGACAACGGGCGTTCGAGCTTCCACCGTCTGGGGTATCCGGTTAAACCGTTTTTCCATGGGGATGTACTCCTTGATGAAGTGCCTGGCGTGGTAGATGGTGATGAGCTTTTCCACAACCAGGATCACCCCGAAGAACAGCCCGAGATAGAGGGTTTCCACGGATGATGCCTCAGTCGTGAAATATTCCAGGAGAAAAACGAAAGTGAAAAACATGAGAGTGAGCTCTGTTATGGCGTCTCCGACCCCCAGCCAAGGGTGGCGTGTATAAAAGTAGCCTCCTCCGGGCAGGAAAATGGAGTACAGCCTGGCCGCGCCGGGTTCCTTGAACTCCAGCCGGCAGCGGGGGCAGGTGTAGCGCTCCCGGGCCAGGGGAGCCACGCAGCGGGGACAAAGGTGCTGCCGGCCTCCATGCTGGGTGGAGGTGGATATGGTCCCCACCATGCCCTTGAGCAGCCCGACCAGGCGTTTGCCGTGCCTGACCTGGGAAAACGCCTCCTTCGTACCGTTCTTGTACCGGAAAGTGATCCTCTTTTTGCCCTTGAAACTATCAATGTCGTTGAACCGGACCTGGGCGGCTGCCATGCGGGGTTTGTACCGGTAATCGGCAGGAAAGTGCAAAAGGCGCCTGTCGGTCAGGACCAGTAGGCACCTCTTTATGTGGTAGATCCAGGCTCCCGTGGTCAGCTGCTCCACCATGGTGAAGGGGGACGCCCCGCGGCTGGCCAGCAGGATCTCCTCCCCGGGCTCCAGGA
The DNA here is from genome assembly GCA_029210545.1 of bacterium. NCBI lineage: Bacteria > bacterium. Next base: position 23,343 of record JARGFV010000019.1, on the reverse strand, counting down.
CGTGCTTAAGGTCGTCCACAAAGTCCCTCAGTACTTTCAGCTGCTGTTTCTTGGCCTTCTCCGTGAACTTGCCGCGCAACCCGCCTGCAAAGGCCACTTCCCCTTTTATGGGAAGCTGCCGGAGAACGTCTTCGAGATTTTTAATTTTCATGGAGATCCCTCCGGAATCAGTATCAGGTGCTGGGTACTAGGGGTACTAGGTACTAAGAAAAAGTATCAACAATGCATTACTTAGCTCATAGCACTTAGTCCTTAGCTCTCTATTCTTACCACCCCCGCCTCCCCTCAGTCAAAAGCACCCTCCTCCCTCCTCCCTTCTCCCAGACCCCCACCAGGCTGGCGTCGAAGATCACAAAATCCTGGTGAAACGGGGCCACCGTCCGGCCTCCGAAGGTGTGGTTGTCCCCGAAGGCCGCGTGGACGGTTCCCAGGATCTTTTCAGATTCGAGGACGTTGTCGGGTCTCGTAGCCCCGGGGTTGGTCCCTATGCCCAGTTCAGCTACATTGGCGTTGGCAGGATGGGCGTCAAGGGCCTTTTCGAGCCAACCGACCGCACCGGCGTCTTCACCGGAAACAGATACAGCCCGTCCAGCCTCTATCCGGACCGTGAGCGGTTTGACAAATCTGGCCAGGGGCCCCCAGTCGAGGACGAGGGTACCTTCCGTGGTTCCCTCCACAGGGGCCATGAAGACCTCCCCGGCCGGCAGGTTCCCGAAAGCCCTTTTGTACGTCAGTATACCCCCATCCGGTATGACAGGCCGGCCGGAAACCGTGAAAACCACCTCGGTGCCGTTGGGTGCCCGGACCTCGCACCTGTCCGCCCCTGCAAGCGCACCTGCAAGAGACCTTGTCGATGCCGACAGTGACGCCCAATCGACGTTCATGGAACCGAAAAACATCTCCCGCTCGAAAAGGGGCATGCTGGCGTATCTCACGCCGCGGGCCTCGTTGAGCAGTTTCCTGAAGGTAGTGTGGCTGGTGGAGAAGTGGGTCAGCGCCACGATGACAGCAGCGCCGTTATCCCCTTCCTTTTCAACAACATGCAGCGCCTGTTTCAGGGTGTTATCATCGCGCTCCTTGGCGATAATGGCTGACAGAAGACCGTTTTCCTCCAGGGAACGGACTGTTTCGGCCCCGAACGCCGCTTCCCAGACCTCAACGGGAGGCTCCTGGCCGTGCCCGCCGGCCGGATCGAAAATAAGTGTCCTTGTGGCCGGGTGCAGAGCCTGTGCCGTCTCACCCACTTCCCGGGCAAGGTCCTGACATGCCTTATCAGCCGTGTCGCCGAGGAGGAGGAGGTTCTCGTTCTCCTCGAGGCCCATATTCACTGTTAAAAGGGATTTTACTGCTTCGTGGATAGATGGTTGCTTTTGAATGGTCATTTACGGCCTCTCGTCGGTAATTTCAAATTTCAAATTTGATAGGGTCGCAAAAAGTCCAATCCGGGACTTTTTGCTCCACGGAAAGGGAAAAGCGTCGTTTTCCCTTTCCTCACAAATCAATGACTTGCGGGACCGGTCATTGATTTGGGCGCCCCGCGCGGGGCACATTGATGACTTTTTGCGAAGTCATCAACTTTCAAATTTCAAAGGAATCCAGGATCCATCCGACTTCGCTCTTCGAGCTTCCGCTTTCGCTAAAGCTATGGCGGACAGGCTGTGTGAGGCAGCCTTTATCGCTTTTACGTGAACCGCGCTCCCCTTTTGGAATCTGGAATCTGGAATTTCAAGAAACTTTCCAAGACCTTATGAAAGTTTCTTGATCCCCAACTGTTTCATCTTCCGGTGCAGGTTGCTGCGCTCTAACCCCACGGTCTCGGCGGTCCGGGAGATGTTCCAGTCGTTCTCCTCCAGGCGCCGTGAGAAAAAACTCCGCTCGAACCGTTCCCGGGCAAGCCTGTAATCCGCCTCGGATGCCGCGGGATCATCCCCATGACCGGCCGGGCCGTCCTCCTGCCTTTCCCTGACACTTGGGGGGATGAGCTCCCTGTCGATGATCTTGTCAGGGGCGATGATGGCAAGCCTCTCCACTACGTTCCTTAGTTCCCGGACGTTGCCCGGCCACTGGTAACCCACGAGGCTCGCCTCGGCCTCTGGACTGAAAGTGAGGTCCGGCTTTCCGTACAACCGGCCATATTCGCCCAAAAACCTGTCGAGAAGCAGGAGGATATCCTCCCTGCGCTCCCTGAGGGGCGGGAGATGAAAGGGAAAGACGTTGAGGCGGAAGAACAGGTCCTCACGGAAGGCACCGCTTGCGATCTCCTCAGACAGGTCCTTGTTGGTGGCGGCGACAACCCTCACATCAACAGCGATATCCCGGTTCCCTCCTACCCTCTGGAATACCCGCTCTTCGAGTACCCTCAGGATCTTGGCCTGGGTCGCGAGGCTCATGTCCCCGATCTCGTCCAGGAAAAGGGTCCCCTGGTGGGCCAGATCGAACTTGCCGACTTTCCTGGACACCGCACCGGTGAAAGCGCCCCGCTCGTGGCCGAAAAGCTCGCTCTCGATAAGGTTGTCCGGTATGGCTGCGCAGTTCACGGCCACGAACGCTGTGCTGCTCCTCCGGGAGCCGCTGTGAATGGACCTGGCCAGGAGTTCCTTACCCGTGCCGTTCTCCCCGGTGATGAGTACTGACGCCTGGGTTGGAGCAACGATCCTGACCTGTTCCAGGATAGACGCAACGGTCGGTGAATGCCCGATGAACTCGCTCCCTGTCACCTGGCCTTCCCGCAGGGCCCGGTTCTCCTCAACGAGGGAGCGCTGGCTGAGGGCGTTTCGCAGAACCAGGATCAGCTTGTCGATGGAGAGAGGCTTTTCCAGAAAATCATAGGCTCCCAGCTTGGAGGCCTTGACGGCGGTCTCGATGTTCCCGTGTCCGGACATGATGATGACAGGGAGATCGGGATCGACCTGTTTGAGTGAGGTCAGCACCTCGATACCGTCCATGCCGGGCATCCAGATGTCCAGAAGAACGCAATCCGGCTTGTCAGCGGCCGCCTTGCCAAGCCCTTCCTGGCCGCCGGCCGCCTCGATGACCGAGTAACCCTCGTCCTGGAGGATCGACCTGACACTCTCCCTGACCCTCCGCTCGTCATCGACGATGAGGACCAGTTCCGAGGATCTTTTGTCACCCGCAGCGTCCTTGTCCATCGCTATATCCTCCTCATGGGATCGATGTCCACAGGGATCTTGATGGTCAGAACCGCCCCGCCCTGGGAACCGGGGAAACAGGCCAGGTTACCGCCATGCTCCTCGGCGATCCTCTGGGCGATTGCGAGGCCAAGTCCTGTCCCCTCCTCGCGGGTACTGAAGTAGGGCTCGAAGATACGGTCCATGAGATCTTCCGGGATTCCGGCACCGTTGTCGGAGACCGATATGGCCACCATTCCCTCTTCTTCAAGAAGTCTGGTGCTGATCTGGACCTCCCCCTCTTCACCCCGCTCCTGGACCGCCCGGATGGCGTTGTCCAGGAGGTTGATGACCACCCGCCTTATCTGCTCACCGTCGAAACTGACCTGGGGCAGATCACTGGACAGGGACATCTGAATTCTCCCTGACCTGTCTCCGGCCTCTCCAAAGAGGGCCACCGCTTCCCGGACTGCATCGTTGATGGCGCCCGGCACAGGTTTGAGCACGGGAAGCCGGGCGAACTGGCTGAACTCGTCCACCAGCCCCCGCATGGCCTCCACCTCCCTGACAATGGAATCCGTTCCCTCCTTCAGGACCTTTTCCTCAGCCTCCCCCAGGCTGCCCTCGAGCCGTCTTCTGATCCTTTCGGCGGACAGCCTGATGGGAGTGAGGGGATTTTTTATCTCGTGAGCGATCCGCTTGGCAGCCTCCGACCAGGCCGCCTTGCGCTGCGCGTTGACCAGTTTCGTCATGTCCTCGATGACAAACACGGTTCCGACGGTGCTGCCGTAGGCATCCTCCATGACGCTTAAAGTGATCAGCAGGATGAGAGGCGTCCCCCTGACCACCACCGGAACCTCGCGCCGGATCCTCGAACCACCCTCCTCCTTGAGGTCCTCGAGCATCTGTTCGATGAGGGCCGCGTGTTCGGGAGACAGGACTCTGGAAAAGGGTCTTCCGAGGATCTCTTCGGCACTCGCGTCGAACATGTTCTCCGCGGCCCGGTTGAAGGTGTTGATCCTGCCCAGCAGGTCCATGGAGACCACACCGGTACCCACGTTCCTGAGTACCGTTTCGATATAGCTTCTGCGCTCCTCGTTCTCGCTGTAAGCCTTCTCCAGGTTGCGGTTGGCCCCTTCGAGTTCCTCCGTCATGCGGTTGAACGCCTGGATCAGGATCCCGATCTCGTCCGAGGCTCCGCTCTCGATACGGACCGTGAGATCGCCCGAGGCAACCTTGGCGGCGCCGTCCGCGAGAAGGCCTATGGGAACGGTGATGCCCCGGGCGAGGTAGAAGCCCAGCCAGACGGCAGAAAAGAGGATGAGAAGGGTGATGAGCAGGAGGTAGGCCAGGTAGTTTTGCCTGATAGGCCCTTCCTGAAGCCGCATCTCGGTGTAACCCCTGTAGGTGCTCGCCACCGCTTCCGCACTGAGGCGGACATCCTCCGAGAGGTGGATAGACACCACAACCGCCCCCTGTCCCCCGGGCATGGCCAGGGGCGCCGAGGCCCTGATGTACTCTCCCTTGTCGGCCCTGGTAACGCTGTCGGTGACCCTGCCCACCAGGGCGCTCTGGACCAGGCTGCTGTGCACACCGGTGAAGTTCTGTGGGCTGGCGCCGTCCCAGGCCCGGGCAAGGAACCCGCCGTCACCGCCAAACAGCTCGACCATGGACAGGGCGTAATCTTTCCGGAGGGATTCCAGGCTGTCTTCCAGCGCCTTCCCCTCGGCAACCGCGTTGAGCCTCTCACCTACCCTCTGGGCAATGACACGGGACCTCCCGGTCAGGGTAGAGTAATAGTCCTGGGAGACGCTCAGGGCCCCCTCCACGGCCTGGTCCACATTGAGGTTGAACCAGTACTCGATGCTGTCGGTGATAAACCCCTGGGCGACGAAGAAAAGCAGGATGGTGGGAATGAGGGAAAAGCCGACGAAGATGAACACGAGCCGTGTCCTGAGGTGGTAGCCGAAGACCTTGGCCTTGCCCTCGTAAAAGAGCTTGATGGCGTTTCTTACAAGGAGGAAGACCAGGACAGTGAGCAGAAGAATGTTGATGTTGATGAGGAAAAAGATGAACAGGTTCCCGCCCTTGGGGTCAAGCTCCCTGAGGGACCGGTACCTGCCCCCGAAAACGAGGACGAAACCGATGAGGAGCAGGATAACCACGATGGCGGTCCACCGGCTCCTGTTGTCCCTGAATTTGAAGGAAGGAAGCCTCATCCGTCAGGCCCTCAATAGGTAAAATCCAGCTGAACCCATGGTGTTTCCCGGTTGAATATGGTGGTGAAAAAGAAGAGGTATCCGAGGACCGAGGGCAGCTCCACGGAGCGAAGTGTGGCCATGACCCTGACCCTGTACTTCGTGTCCTTCTCGAGACGGTCCAGGGGGAACATGGGCCACTGGTTGATCTCGGTCAACCACCCGATGGCCTCGTCCTCATTCTTTATCGTCATCTCGAGGAGTTCGGAGCCGTACCCCTCACCGGCAAACAGGAACAGCTGTTTGACCGGATCGTATTCGAGGTTGTGGACCAGTTCCCGGTCGCGAACGATGCGCTCACCCAGAAGGGTCCCCTTCCGGGTCAGGCGGATGCGGTATCGGAAAGTCAGGGGGACGCCGCCCCTGAGGGCCTGGAGCATCTCGTCTGTAAATTCGGTGGACAGCTTTGCCGACAGGAGGACAGCCTCCTCCCCCTGGTGCAGCTGAAGCCCGATGATCCGGGGACCGTCGGAGGCGGCCCGCACGGGCACGGTAACCGCGAAAGACAAGGTGATCAGGACGAGGATGGCCGCGAGGAGCCTTTTCATGGTCGTATCGCCTTCATCCCGGCAGCGCGTCGGGGAACCTGCATCACGCCAACGGCGTGACGAGATACGGTTTGTTGGAAGGCGTTTTTTTTCGGTCTCCTTGCTTGCAGCAAGGTCAACCAAATGAAAAATATCCACATTGAGTCGTTCTATTGCCCTTATCGGATAGAATCGTAAGAAATTCCGGCAAACAACAGCCTTGAGCCTGCAATTAATCCCCGACAGGCTCCTGGCATTATATCACCGGTTGTTGTGACCACAAGGCAAAAGTGTGGCAAAAACAACACACGGAATCTCCCTTCAGGAAATTCCGTGTAAAAAATTTTTGGACCCCAAAAAGTCCATCAACGCGCCCCGCGCGGGGCGCCCAAATCAATGAATAGCCGCGCCTGGGAAGGGCCCCCGGATCGATGACCCGTGAAAACTGCCGCGCCTGGGAGAGGCGCCCGGATCGATGACCGCCAAATATGTCAGCGATCCGTGAGGAAAGGAAAAACCACGCTTTTTCCTTTCCGTTGAGCCAAAGTCTCGCACAGACTTTGGTGATTATCAGCAGTCACCGTGAGGAAAGGAAAAACCACGCTTTTTCCTTTCCGTTGAGCCAAAGTCCTACCCGGACTTTGGCGATATTACTGTAGTCACCGTGAGGAAAGGGAAAACCACGCTTTTCCCTTTCCCCAGGACAGTCAGCTAGACCCTCGGCTGTAAGCCGAGGGCTTGAAGTTAAGAATTAACTTTAATATTGTTGCTTTAGGTTACTATTATTAAAGCTGTTTACTTTAAATATATGACTTATACGATCTGAACCGGGTTCTTCCTTTTCCCTATCTCTTATCTCTTAGGACTATACTGGTCTGTTCCCCAACATCCCCCATCTCTGCTATTCTATCTTCAAAGAGTTCCCCATTGCCGACAATTGTCTGGAGGTTCGCAATGCGTTTCCTGATCAACTGGTTCATCTACGCCCTGGCCATCGGCATCGTCGCCTACATCCTGCCCGGAATCCAGCTCAACGGGATTTTCGCGGCCCTGGTCACAGCGGCTATCCTGGGGCTGGTCAACGGGTTCCTGCGCCCGGTCCTGTTTATCCTGACCCTGCCCCTGACCATCCTGACCCTTGGTCTCTTCACCTTCGTCCTCAACGCCCTCATGGTCCTGCTGGCGGCCGCCATGGTTCCCGGTTTTTACGTGGCGGGTTTCTGGTGGGCGGTCCTTTTCACCCTGGCCATGTCCATCGTGTTGTTTTTCCTGGGGGAACTGACCGAGCCAAAGGAGCGGACGGTAAGGTACGTAAGGTTCGGGCCGGAGGTGAGGAGGGAGAGGGACGTGAACTGAGAGACGCACCACAATCGGCGTCTCTCAGTTCGGACACGGTGACGCGGAGACACGGAGAAAAGAACCCGTATCGGGGTGTCGGAGTATCGGAGTAAAATCCCCCTTAAGCGTTCAGCTTTAGATGTTTATCGTGCCATTCCCATTTATCCATATTTGCCAAACAATTAGCTGACATCTCATCACCATCATGAATAATGCGGGCTAGTGGTTAGTTCCCCGCAAACCCGTCCATTATGGCATTGAAGGTGGCGCTGGGGCGCATGGCCTTTGACGTCCTTTCAGGATCGGGATGGTAATAGCCGCCGATGTCGTTGGGAGACCCTTGGACACCGATGAGTTCATCAACGATCTTCGTTTCGTTATCTCCCAGTTCCTTCGCCAGCTTCGCAAATCGCGCCTTGAGCTCCCCGTCCCCGGCCTGTTCGGCGATGGCCTGCGCCCAGTAAAGGGCAAGGTAGAAATGGCTTCCGCGGTTGTCGATCCCGCCGAGCTTCCGGGTGGGATTCTTGTTGTTTTCCAGGAACTTGGCATTGGCCTGATCAAGGGACCTGGCCATGGCCTTGGCGCTCTCATTGCCGGTGGCATCACCCATGTGCCTCAGCGATTCCGCAAGGGCGAGGAATTCGCCGAGGGAATCCCACCTGAGATAATTTTCCGCGATAAACTGCTGGATATGCTTGGGCGCGGAGCCGCCGGCACCGGTCTCGAAGAGGCCGCCTCCGTCCATAAGGGGCACGATAGAGAGCATCTTCGCGCTGGTGTTCAGTTCAATGATAGGGAAGAGATCCGTGTTGTAGTCTCGAAGGATGTTGCCTGTTACTGAAATGGTGTCCTTTCCCGCTCTCATCCTCTCGATGGAGAATCTAGTCGCTTCGGCCGGGGCCATGGTGCTGATATCCAGGCCTTTCGTATCGTGATCCTTCAGATACCGATCGACCTTTTTTATGAGCTGGGCATCGTGTGCCCTGTCCTTGTCCAGCCAGAATATCGCCGGCGCACCGGTTGCCCGCGCTCTCGTCACAGCCAGCTTGACCCAGTCCCGAATGGGCGCGTCCTTAACGGTCGGGGAGCGCCAGACATCCCCTTCTTCAACGAAGCTTTCGAGGATGGTGTTCCCGGCAGCATTGACGATCCGGATGGTGCCCTTTCCGGGGGACTGGAATGTCTTGTCGTGTGAACCGTACTCTTCCGCTTTTTGCGCCATAAGTCCGACGTTGGGCACGGTTCCTATGGTCGTCGGATCGTAGGCGCCATGTTTTTTGCAGTCCTTGATCACCTCATCGTAAAGGCCCGCGTAGCTCTGGTCAGGGATGACCGCCTTGGCGTCATGTGTATTGCCGTCGGGACCCCACATCTTCCCGCCATCGCGGATCATGGGAGGCATGGAGGCATCGATGATGATATCGCTGGGCACATGCAGGTTGGTGATCCCCTTGTCCGAGTCCACCATGGCTATAGCGGGACGCTTCTTGTAGACCTCCTGGATGTCGGCCTCTATCTCGGCCCTTTTGGCCTCGGGAAGGCGCTGCATCTTCGCGTACAGATCGCCCAGGCCGTTGTTGAAATCGACACCGAGCTTCGCGATCGTGTCGGCATGCTTTTCGATGGCCTCCCGGTAAAAGACCTTGACGCAGTGGCCGAAGATGATCGGGTCGGAGATCTTCATCATGGTGGCCTTCAGGTGGAGCGAGAAAAGCACGTCCCTGGCCTTCGCGTCCTCGATCTGCTCTTCGAAAAATTTAACGAGGGCCTTCTTGCTCATGAAGGTGGCGTCGATGACCTCTCCGGCCAGAAGCGGCAGACTCTCCTTGAGGACCGTCACCTTGCCGCTTTCATCGACAAACTCGATCCTTGCCTGAGTCCCTTCGGCCATGGTCGTCGATTTCTCATTGGAAAAGAAGTCCCCGCCGCTCATGGTCGCCACGTGTGTCTTCGAATCGGGTTTCCATTCACGCATCCTGTGGGGGAAGTTCCTCGCGTACTGCTTGACCGCATCCGCAGCCCGGCGGTCCGAGTTTCCTTGCCGCAAAACAGGGTTGACCGCGCTCCCGAGGACCTTGGCGTATCGCTCCTTGATCTTCCTTTCACTGTCGTTTTGCGGCTCCTCCGGGTAGTCCGGGATGTCGTATCCCTGCCCCTGGAGTTCCTTGATCGCAGCGACGAGTTGGGGAATGGACGCGCTGATGTTAGGCAGTTTCACGATGTTGGCCGCAGGCGTCAACGAGAGTTCACCGAGGGCCGTCAGCTCATCGGGAATTTTCTGCGCTTCGGTCAGCTTGTCGGGAAAGTTCGCGATGATCCTCCCGGCAAGAGAGATGTCCCGCAGTTCAACCTCGATGCCGGAGCCCTTCGTAAATGTCCGGATGATAGGGAAAAGGGAGTAGGTTGCCAGCATCGGGCCCTCGTCAGTTAAGGTCCAACTGATCTTCGGTGTCTTTGTAGTCATGACTTTCCTCCTGATATATCAGTGCGGTCTTGGCAACGGTTCATCGCAGGGACAAAACGGTCAGTCTCGTATGCAGGGTACCGTTCAAAGTATACAATATACAGTATACCAATACCTGCCGACAGCAGGTCTGTCAACGGTTTTATGGCTGGCGGCGGAGAACTGATCCCTCGATAAGCTCGGGACAGGGGGATATGAACTAAGTGCTATGAACTAAGTGCCATGAGCTAAGAGCGACGTGCTCGATGCCGTTTCAATATTGATAGAGTCGCAAAAAGTCCGATCCGGGACTTTTCGCTCCACGGAAAGGGAAAAGCGTCGTTTTCCCTTTCCTTACAAATCAATGACTTACGGAGTGAGTCATTGATTTGGGCGCCCCGCGCGGGGCGCGTTGATGACTTTTTGCGAAGCCATCAACTTTGACAGGGTCGCGAAAAGTCCAATCCGGGACTTTTTGTGAAGTCATCAATATAGATCGCGCTTTATAACTTCGTTGAGTTCGCAGGCATCCCACTGCGTGGAGATGCCTGCTTTTTCTTCGCAGTTTTTCGCTGGAGTCGGGAGGTGCTTTCCATGCAGGGTATGCCACCTGAAGGGTTCTACAGCCTGGAAAATCACGGCATCAAGAATGCCGGGAAAATCTATTGGACACCCACAACACCCGAACTTTACCAGGAAGCCGTGGCACGGCGCGAGGGGCTTCTGGCACATCTGGGTCCACTCGTAGTGCGCACAGGGCATTACACGGGACGGTCGCCCAACGACAAGTTCCTCGTTATGGAACCTACCAGCAAGGACAAGATCTGGTGGGGTAAAGTCAACCGGCCGTTCGAGGAAGAACAGTTCAACAGGCTCCATGCGAGGCTCATGGCCTACCTGCAGGGAAAGGACCTCTTTGTCCAGGACTGTTATGTCGGCGCCGACCCCAATTACCGTCTTCCCATCAGGGTCATCACGGAGCGCGCCTGGCACAACCTGTTCGCCCGCAACATGTTCATCCACATCGAGGACCGGACCCTGCTTTCCGGTTTCGTCCCGGAGTTCACACTCATCGACATGCCGGGATTTCACGCCGTTCCGGAACTGGACGGGACCAATTCCGAGGCGTTCATCCTGGTGGACTTCGGCAAAAAGCTCGTGATCATCGGCGGAACCAGCTACGCCGGGGAGATCAAGAAATCCGTATTTACGATCCTGAATTACCTGCTGCCCCAACAGGGTGTCCTGTCCATGCACTGCAGCGCAAACGTGGGTCCCAAAGGAGATGTGGCGGTCTTTTTCGGCCTGTCGGGGACCGGCAAGACCACCCTTTCGGCGGATCCCATGAGAAACCTCATCGGCGACGACGAACACGGCTGGAGCGACGAAGGGATCTTCAACTTTGAAGGGGGCTGCTACGCCAAGGTCATCCGGCTTTCAGAGGAAGCCGAGCCGGAGATCTACGCCGCCACACGCTTCTTCGGTACGATCCTCGAAAACGTCGGGATTGACGGCGCGACACACCGTGTCAACCTGGACGATGACACCTTCACGGAGAACACCAGGGCCGCCTACAGCATCGACCGCATCCCCAACGCGGTGATAAATGGTGTTGGAGCGCATCCGAAACACGTTATCATGCTTACAGCGGACGCATTCGGTATCATGCCGCCCATCGCGCGCCTCACCCCGAGGCAGGCCGAATACCATTTTCTGTCAGGTTACACGGCCAAGATCGCCGGCACCGAGAGGGGCATGGGGGACGAGCCGGAGGCGACCTTCAGCGCCTGCTTCGGGGCCCCCTTCATGGCCCTGAAACCATCCGTCTATGCAGAACTCCTGGAACAGAAGATCACGAAACACAAAGCGGCCTGCTGGCTGGTCAACACAGGCTGGATCGGCGGCGGCTACGGTGCTGGTGAACGCATCTCCATCCAGTACACACGCACTCTGCTCAACGCGGCCCTGGAAGGGAAACTGGACAACGCGCCCATGCGGATCGATCCCACCTTCGGGTTCGAGGTTCCCGCCGTCTGTGACGGTATCCCTTCAGAGATCCTCGATCCAAGGGAGAACTGGAAGGACAAGAGCGCCTATGATCGGAAGGCAAAGGAACTCGCCAACAGGTTCGTGGAGAACTTCAAGGATTTCGACGCGGCCAGGATCAGGGATGTTGTGGAGGCGGGACCGAAAGTTCAGTGATCAGCAGTCAGTAGACAGGATAAAGACCTTGTAATAAAAGGCGGCCCATGCGGCCGCCTTTTTGGTTTCAGGTTCATCTGGATGCATTCTCCAGGAAAAATTTTGTCAGGCCGACCACCAATTGGCCCATTTTTTGGTAATTCAGCGTTTCGGGCCTGTCTGTGTGAGAACCATTATTGAGCGCATGCTTCAGATACTACCTTAATTAATTATCAGCTGTCTGGTAACTTTACCGGGCCCCTACAGGATCGCCTCAACCTTTTGAACACCGGGTTTGGATCCTGACTTCTGAAAAGGAAGATAACCGTTGCAGACCTTCCTCCCTTACCCGGATTTTGGGAAGACAGCTCAAGTCCTTGATAACAGAAGGCTCGGCCGGCAGAGGGTGGAAGCCTACCAGATCCTCCGGACCCTGTCCGGGCTGTCGAAGGGTTGGCGAAACCACCCTGCCGTCAGGATGTGGCGAGGCTACGAGATGGCCCTCTCGGCCTACATGAACGCCATGATCGACGAGTGGGAGAGGAGGGGATACCGGAACACCATGTTCAGGGTAGCTCTGCCGGTCGCCTGGGAGAAACCTCCCTGGCTGGGAGACGAGGCACTTCACAGGGCTTACCGCAGCAACCTCCTTCGCAAGGACCCCGACCATTTCGGGCGATTCTGGCCCGGGGAACCGGACGACCTGGAGTACGTCTGGCCGGGATAGGACAGACAATGTCAGAAGTGCAAAGTCCAACGTCAAAAGCCTTCCCTGCACATCAAATCTGGAACTTGCCCCTCTTCCCTTGACGTTCCCCGGCTAAATCTTCATATTCAAATCAGCATGCTGATTTGAATATGGGGGAGTGGCGGAACGGGCAGACGCACGGGACTTAAAATCCCGGGCCGTTAGGCGTGAGGGTTCGAGTCCCTCCTTCCCCACCACCCTTCGACAGGCTCAGGGTCGATATGGAATGGACTGATGAGATTGTCGAAGGGTGGTAGTCCTGAGCAAGTCCTGAGCCAGGCACCGAGAGCCTGGGTGCCGTGTCGAAGGACGCGTCGAAGGGCACCATCATACGGGGCTTGCCCCTCGATTGAAATCGGGGTCCTGAGCGTTTTCGAAGGACTCGTGGCAGGCCACGGAGTATGGAGGGACGAGAACCTCCCCAGCCTTACGCGAAAGAGGGCACAAAGGCTGTTCCCCAAGAGAAGCTACGGTCGGCAAGCCATGAAAGACTGTGGACCATCCGCAGCCGTATGTTAAGGGGATATTTCGAGGGGCCAATGGAGAACCTGTTGGAGTTCAAAAACCCTGCAAAACATGCCGAGACTGTTACCGATGAGTGGAAGCCTGTCCTGGAGAGCCTTGTGAACCGTATCCAGGATCTCAACATCCGGACGGAAAAGGATTTTCTGCTCATAGGTTCCAACCTCCAGGAGTATGCCACAAGGGCTGCCGAGATATCGAAGGTCGCCATTTCGGCCTCCACCGTCATGTCCGGCGACGAGATCCAGGACGCTGTGAGTGGACTGACTGGGATGATCGACCAGCTCGAAGATCTGTTCCTGAAGTCCAATGACGCTTCCTGCCTTAACCTGGTAGGCCTGCGAGCCGCCGGAAAGACCCTCCGGGAGGTTTTCGAGGAACTCCAGGAACTCAAAGGAACGTCCCGCGACCTCAAGATGTTGGCCCTGTCAACAAAGATCCAGAGCACACGTACGGGGAAGGGTCTTGCCGCTTTCATGCAGCTGGGTAACGATATCGCCGGCATGTCAGAGATCATTCACAACAAATCTGCCGACCTTTCCGATGAGACATCCAGGCTCGCGGGGTTTGTCGACGGCGTTACCGGTAACCTCAAGGAGTTAACATCGAGGCAGCAATACCAGACGACGGAGGTCATGGAGGGGACACGGAACATTATCGGGTCCCTCGGCGAGATAAGCATACGTTCAGCCCAGGAGGTAGAGAGGATCAAGGAGAGTTCGGACCAGATCACGGCTAGCATCCAGGAACTGGTCACCTCCATCCAGTACCAGGACATAACCCGGCAGACCATGGACAGGATACGAACCGGTCTGAGCGGGGTTCTCAAGGCCGAGGCTGAGACGGACAACCCTGGACAGGGACATCTTCCAAGCCCCGAGATCATCGCATGCTCCGAAGCTTTTCATCAGGCGGCGGGGATCCGGAGGACCGGAGACCAGGTCCGGAACGTTATCCGGGAGATGGTATCCGCTCTTCGCCACATTGCGGATAACATAGCCGAAATGGGGGATGTTACCGCCGCCGCGGGCGGGGAAACAGGGCAGTTTCTGAAACAGCTCGAGCAGGGTATGGGATCGGTCACGAGTTTTCTCTCCCATGTCGTGGAATCCAGCAGGGAGATGTCCGATGCCTTGAGTTCCCTTGCAGAATCCGTGGAAGGGATGTCCAAATATTCAGAGGAGATCGAAATGATCAGCTCCGATGTCGAACTGATCTCCCTCAACGCCAGGATAATGGCGGCCCAGACCGGAACCGGCGGTGCGGGAATGAGTGTTATCGCCGAAGCCGTCCACGCCACGGCCATTGAATCGGAGAACCGTCGGCGTACGCTCATCGAAAGGCTTGAGCGGATCACTCTGACCTCCATGGAGCTCAAAACCGCCATCGAGGACACCGTCAAGGGGAAGGAAAAGGAACTGGGCCAGGTGGTCCGGGAACTGGGAGTTTTCCTGGACGCCTTACGGATCATGCAGCACAAGATCGTTTCCATGCTCAATGAGATCAATACCTTGAGCAGCGGACTTTATGATAGCATCACAGCGTCTAGCGGACAGATTACCATTCAGGATACCGTAGACCCGGAATCCAGGGAAATATCTGATAAGCTCTACGACCTCGCCGTCAGGTTGGCCCGGGACCTGAGCCCTCAGGCACTGGTTGATCTGGATCCAACAGGGATCACCCTCCCGGAGGCCTCGGGGATGGGTCCTGATAAGAGGCTTAAAGTGATCCGCTCTTCTTTTGCAGTGAAAAGCCCTGTCGAAGACGGAGTCGATCCGGGAGGAGACGGCCCCGGAAGCAAAAACGCCATTTTATTTTAGACTCGTGCCTGCCTGCTCAATGGAAAGATCTCTCAAGAGCAGGAAGGTCGTCAAGAACGTTATAAGTCCCGTTCCTGAGATGGTGACCGAAGCAACAGCTCTTGCCGGGTTGTCTGATGACGGCCGCTATCAGGGAGAGGGTCTGGTCTGGTGTACACCTGGCGGCACACCGGAAGGAGATCAAGTCCATGGCCAGAACCGTAATGATCGTCGATGACTCGGCCACCATGAGGATGATGGTCGTATTCACCCTGCAAGAAGCCGGTTACACTATGATCGAAGCGGTCAGCGGCACCGACGCCTTCGAGAAACTGGAAAAAAACGATGTCGACATGATCATTGCCGACCTCCACATGCCGCAGATGGACGGTATCACCCTGGTGAAAATGATCCGGAGCCATAAAGACTATCACCTGATCCCTATCGTTATTTTGACCACCGAAGATCGCGAGTCCATCCGTGAACAGGGCCGGGAAGCAGGGGCCACAGGGTGGATGGTCAAGCCGTTCAAGCCTGAACAGTTGGTGGCCATTACACGGAAAGTGCTGGAATAGTGGGGGATGGCCAATTTCCACCTTCCTGGCAGAGGCCCATGAGTTTCTGCAGGCTTCTATTTCCTGAGAGCTGACAGCCGTAAAACGCCATTTTATCTTGACAATGTTCGACCTCCATTATAAGTAACCTGTAGAAACTACAGATATGAAGGGGCAGGGGAAGGGTAGCCGGACTTCCCCCTTTTTTCACTGGAAAAGACCTTCTTCAGCCCTTTATTTGCGGCCAACCGGCTAAGATGCCGGGGGAAGATTTTCTTTTTTTGTTTCAACGAAAGGAGAAATGGCGATGAGGCCACCTAAACTGCCAATGACCAATGAACTTGGATACTACGAGATCCGCATGGAGAGTATCGGCGGCATGGGAGCAAACCTTGCCGGCCAGATCCTCGCCGAGGCGTGCATCCTTGAGATGGGTTACAACGGTGTCAACTTCGCCAGTTACGGCTCCGAAAAAAAGGGGACCCCCGTTAAGTCCTTTATCCGGCTGGGGCCGGGCGACAAGGAAATCGCCGACAACGCCCCTGTGGAAAGCCCCCACATGCTGGTCGTCTTCGCCGAGGGGCTCCTGGGCACCGTGCCTCTTACCCAGGGGTTCAAAAAGGGCGGGGTGGTCGTCGTCAACACCACCAGGACGCCGGACGAGATCATGGATCTCATGGAGCTTCCCGGGTGCCTTGTCGTATGCGTGGACGCAATGAAGATCGCCATGGAAGAGAAGATCCCCCTGAACACAGCTCTCTTGGGGGCTGTTTCGAAGGCGTCCGGTTTCATCGATCCCGAATCGATCAAGAACGTCATCAAGGCCAAGATCGGGAAACGGTACCCCCATCTGGTCGAGGGGAACATGAACGCCTTTGACCGTGGCTTCAACGAGATCCGCGAAAAGGATTTCACATCTTCCGGCAAGTACCCGGAAGTGGAATTTCACCGGGCCCAGCCGGGACTGGGTTACGATAACGAGCCCTTCGGCGGGATCATCACCAACCCCGGCAACTCCCTGCTGAAAAACCACGCCGCCTCCAGGACCGGGTACATCCCCCTCTGGCACAGCGACAAGTGTACCCACTGCGGCGACTGTGACCTGACATGCCCCGATCACTGCATGGTGTTCGAGATGAAAAAGGACGACAAGGGCAAGGACAACGGTTACATGCTCGGAGTGGATTACAACTATTGCAAGGGATGTCTGCGGTGTGTCGCTATCTGCCCCTCGGAAGCCCTCACCACTGAGGTGGAAACCGAGCATGACGTCAACGAGCTTCGCGCTGATCTGAGGAGGGTGCTATGAGTTCCGCCAGGACCGCTAAAAAACTCTCTGGGCCGTACCCGCAGAAGGTGGACCTTCTGGACGGGAACGCCATCGCCGCCATCTCTGCCATGCACATCGATTTCGACGTGGTAGGGTACTATCCCATCACTCCCTCGACCCAGGTGGCAGAGACCCTGGACGCACTGAAGGCCGATGGCCAGCACGATATCACCATGATCCCGGGAGACGGGGAGCATGGTGCCGCCGGTATCTGTTTCGGGGCTACAGCAGGAGGTGCCCGCGTCTTCAACGCCACCTCCGCCAACGGCCTGCTCTTCGCCATGGAACAGCTCCCGGTCCAGTCGGGAAGCCGTTTCCCCATGGTCCTGGACATTGCCTGCCGCTCGGTCTCCGGTCCCCTGAACATCAAGGGCGACCACAGCGACATCATGATGGCCCTAAACGCGGGATGGATCATGCTGCTGGCCAAGGACCCCCAGATGGCCTACGACCTTAACATTATCGCGGTGAAGCTCGGTGAGCACCCGGACGTCAGGCTCCCGGTCATCGTCGCTTACGATGGCTTTTTCACAAGCCACCAGAAGAGAAGGGTTTACTATTTCGAGGATCCTTCCGTCGTCCGTGATTGGCTGGGAGACAAGGTCCAGGAGAACCACGCCCTGGATCCCGGCAACCCGGTCACCATCGGTCCGTACATGAACGAGCCCGATCTCATCAACAACAAGAAACAGCTCTCCATGGCCATGGAGAAGGCTTACAAGCTTCTCCCCGGTATCTACGGGGAGTACGGCAAGCTCTCCGGCCGGACCTATTCCGTTCTCAACTCCTACGCCATGGAAGACGCCGAGGCGGCCCTGTTCGTGCTCAATTCCGCCTTCGACACGGCAAAGATCGCCGTGGACCGGCTGCGGGAAAAAGGCGAGAAGGTCGGAGTCGTGACATCCACCGTGATCAGGCCGTTTCCCGTAAAGGGGATCCAGGCCGCTTTTTCAGGCGTCAAGGCTCTCATGGTGGGTGACCGTGCCGACAGTTACGGCGCTTTTAACGGCAACATGTCCATGGAGATCAAGGCGGCCCTCAAGGACGATCCCGATAACGGCACCCAGGTCCTGTCGAGGATCTACGGATTGGGAGGCCGTGAGTTCTATGTGGAAGATGCCCTGGAGCTGTTGGCGGAAGCCCTCGACACGGCAAAAACAGGCCTGGTCAAGGTGCACTTCGATTATCACGGCGCCAACCCGGGCGATCCCGATGTGAAGATGGAGCGCGTCGTTGCACCACTTACAAAAGAGGAGCAGTCGCCGGGGATCTTCCGCCTTGAAGAAAAGGACGGCCATTTCCTCCTCAAGGGGTTCAACAAGCGGAAGCTGGCCGCCAAACCGAAGCGGATCGTTCCAGGCCACGGCGCCTGCCCGGGCTGCGGCATCTTCCCGAGCCTGAACACCTTCCTCAAGGGGATCGAAGGCAACGTCATCGTCCAGTTCCACACCGGCTGCGCCATGGTCGTCACCACCGGATACCCCTTCAGTTCGCACCGGATCACCTACATCCACAACCTGTTCCAGAATGGCGCCGCTACGATGAGCGGCCTCGTGGAGGCGTACCACACCCTGGTCAGGAAGGGACGGCTTCCCGGTGACGAGGAGTTCACCTTCATCATGGTCACAGGTGACGGCGGCCACGACATCGGCATGGGGCCCAGCATCGGCGCGGCAATCCGCGGCCACAAGATGATCCTCCTCGAGTACGACAACGAAGCCTACATGAACACGGGGACGCAGCTTTCCTTCACGACCCCCATAGGGCACCAGACCTCCACTTCGGGGGTCGGACCCGGCGAGCGGGGTAAGTCGTTCCATCACAAGGATACGGCCCAGATCTTTGCCGCCTGCCATATCCCTTACGTCTTCACCGCGGTGGAAACGCAGCCTCGTGACATGGTACGCAAGGCCGCCATGGCCCAGAAAGTAGCCGCCGAGAAAGGGTTCGTTTTCGGCAAGGTCCTGTCCGTATGCCCCCTTGGCTGGCGAACGGTCGAGAAAAACTCCGTGGACATCATCCAGAAAGCCGTCGATACCTGTTTCTACCCCCTCTACGAAGTTTACAACGGCATCACGACCATCACCTACAACCCCGAGGAAAAGGACGGCAAACTGCCTGTTATCGAGTGGCTCAAGACCATGGGCAAGACGCGCCACCTCACCAAGGCCGAGAACGCGGACATCGTTGAGGCGTTCCAGGTGGAGGTGGACCGGCGCTGGCTGCGCCTGAAGGCAGTTCACGAGAACCCGATACTTTAAAAAAAGGGGGGAGCGAAAGCTCCCCCCTTTTTTTAAAGCTTACAAGGACCGGAAAGGGTGGGGAATTACATTATAATTTCCTGGGACGCCTCCGGTGAATAGGATACCAGGCGCTATTGGTGGGGGAACTTTTACACGTGGGAACGATCTTCACCGTTCCCGCGTTCTCCCATCAAAAACGCGATCCGTGCGAGGAGCGTGTCGTTATCGACGGGCTTGACGAAGTAGGCGTTTGCCCCTGCCTTGAACCCTTCCTGAACCTGGTTTTCCTGACCGAGAGCGCTGACAATGATGACCGGCATCTCCCTGGTCACGACTTTACGCCTGACGATCCTCAGCATCGAAAGGCGGGATCTCGAAAAAGAAAGTACTCCCTTTGCCCTCCTCGCTTTGGACCCATACGCGACCGCCCAGGAGTCTTGTGATCCTGCGAACGATGGCAAGCCCCAGACCTGAACCCTCGTGGTCCCTCGTCGTCGAGATATCAACCTGGTAGAAAAGGTTGAATATCTTGTTGACTTGCGCTTCGGGGATGCCAACTCCCTCGTCGGTTACCGAGATCAGAAGACCACGGTGGCTTTCAGAGGCCTGGACCGTGACTCTTCCCTTCCCGGAGGAAAATTTGACGGCGTTACTCAGGAACTGCTGGAGAACCTGGAGAACCTTCAGCCTGTCCGTTGTGAAACGGCTGACCTCGTTGTTCACCCGGACCGAAAATCCGATATCCTTGTCTCCCACCTCGGGCCGTACCGTTTCGATGGCCTCGTCGATCAACTCCCGAAGAGGAAACTCTTCACCTGAAAGGTCGTAAACTCCCCGTTCCAGCTGTGACAGTTCGAGGATATTGTTAATGATGATCTCGAGTTTGTTCGATTCATCGAGACTCGTCTGGACGGCCTGGCGGCTGCCGGACGGATCTTGTGCAAGGTTACCGTCACTCATCAGTGTCAGGTAACCTTTGATCACCGAGAGGGGTGTCCTCAGTTCGTGGCTCACAAGCCCCATGAAATTTTTCTTGTATTCGTCGGCGATCATGAGTTCCCTGAACATTTCATCCTTTTTTTCCAAAAGCTTGCCGATCCTGTCACGGGAGCGCTTGAGCTCCAGGGTGCGTTCCTCGACACGCTCTTCGAGTTCACTGATGAGGGCCTGCTGCTGATAGGCGTGGGTCCTGGAGGTCACCCTGCCGTACCGGTAGAAAAGGGCCGCAAACACCAGGAAGAGAAAGATGTGCGTAATACTGGCCCAGAACGTTTCCGACAGCACCATGGCCCTGAGAACCCTGTAATCCTGATATATCTCGTATGCGCCAAGGATCTGCCCGTTTACAGGGTGAACGATAGGGACGTAGGTCTCCAGCATCGGAAAACCTGCCCGTTTGCCGTAGGTCAACTCCAGGTATTCCGGAGTCGCCACGTGGGAAGAGTTCGACCCGGACAGAGCCATGGCCAGGGAACGGTTGTCCCGGGCCACCTTCCCGATGACCGACCGGTCCAGGGAAAAAAGGATGACACCCTCCAGGTTGAATATCTTGATATTTTCAAGGCCGAAATCGGTAATGACAATTTCGACACTGCTTTTGTGAATGAGGAAAGATTCGGGGGAATCAAGATAAACTTTGCCATCCGGATCGCTGCTCTGGGAAACCAGGATGCGGCTGAGGTGGGAGGCCACACGATCAGCATAGCTCTCCGACTGCACCATAACCGATTTCAAGGAAGTCCAGTAATCGCTGATTGTTACGATGGTTGAGGCTATGAGTATGAGGACGATGGAAACGATCTGGAACCGTTTCTGGGTCAGCTGTCGCTGGATCATATGGCCTCTCGGATTCGGGTGAAGGTATTTCTGAGTCATTGAATGCTAATACAAACAGGCAGAAGGTATCAACCGGTTTTCGCTGAAATCAAGTTTTCACGGGGTTTGGCGGGCTGATTGCTCTTGACACTTTGCTCCCTCATCTGCTATCCAAAATGGCAAAGGTATATAGCATTCCATTCCATGCCATTTTCAAGTCCCACTTACAAGGAGGGAGAGATGAACAGAACCGAGCTTATTGCCAAGATTGCCGCGGACGCCGGGATCAGCAAGGCAGCCGCCGAGAGAGCACTGGGTGCTTTTGTGGACAGCGTTACAGGCGCCCTGAAAAAAGGGGGCAAGGTTTCCCTCGTTGGCTTCGGTACATTCAGTGTAAGTGAAAGAGCCGCCCGCACCGGTCGTAACCCGAGGACCGGCGCTGTTATCAACATCCCCGCTTCCAAGGTCCCCAAATTCAAGCCGGGCAAGGGGCTTAAAGACGACATCAGATAATCTCTTCCTGAAGAAGAATATTAAAAGAGCCGATCCTCCGGATCGGCTCTTTTTTTGGTGAACAGTGAAACGATAAAACATTCCTTTCACGTTTCACTGATTGTAATCCATCCTCCTCCACATCCTCATGAACAGATTTCCGAACACCACCACCGAGATGGTCTGGCCTGCACCGATGGAAAACACCATTGCCCAGTAGGGGTGGACGGCTACCCAGTTCAACACGGCGATGACGGCGCCTTCGCCTTCAACAGGTACGAACCCGAAATCGATCCCGAGGATGAGGTACAGGTAGGCCGAAACTCCCAGGGCGTTGAACAGCACCGGTGGAAGAAAAGGCAGTACCGGGACCCTTCTGGTGAACCAGGTAGCGTAGCCGGCCGCCAGGGTCAGGAGGGGCCCGAAGACGATGTCCGGAAGTCCCATCCCTCCGAGGATGTTGGCGAACAGACAACCGATGTAAAGGGCCAGGGGCATGTAGGGATCGAAAATGGCCAGCATGGCAAGACCCTCCGAAATGCGGACCTGTACAGGCCCGTAACCCAGATTCAGCCCCGGACCGAGGATGTTTGCCAGATAGGTCAGTACGACATACAGGGAAGCTACAAGGGCCAATCGGGTAAGTCTGCGTGGGTGCATGTCTTTTCTTCCTCTCATTCGAATTGCGAAGGCGGGTACCAAGTTGTTATGATGGAACTGTTGTAGCAAAAGCATCCCATTGATGCCAGAGGAAGAAAAGACAGCGCAAAGAACAAAGAACGAAGTACGAAGGAAGATCTTTCTTCGCGCTTTGCGCTTTGCTCTTGGAACTTGCGGCGGAGGTTCTTATGCGGATAGCTGTTACCGGCGGAACCGGTTTTGTTGGAAAGGCGGTCGTTTCTGAACTCCTGGAGAGAGGCCACCAGGTGAGGATCCTTGCCCGAAGCAGGCAGGAACAAGCAGATAGCGACAGATTATCGTATCATACCGGCAGTGTGGTCACTGGTGAGGGACTCAACACCTTTCTAAACGGTTCAGACGCCGTGGTCCACCTGGTGGGCATCATCAAGGAGGCCGGTTCCAACACCTTCGACGCCGTCCACCACCAGGGTACCGTCAACGTGCTCGGGGCAGCCCGGCAGGCGAAGATCCAACGGTACCTGCACATGAGCGCCCTGGGCACCCGGGAGGGGGCCATGAGCGGGTACCACCGCAGCAAGTGGGCGGGGGAGGAGGCCGTGCGGGAAAGCGGCCTGGCCTGGACCATTTTCAGGCCCTCCATCATCTTCGGGCCGGAGGACGCCTTCATCAACATGCTGGCCGATACGCTAAGGATAACTCCTGTCATGCCCGTTTTCGGCGGCGGGCAGAGCAGGATGCAGCCTGTCCACGTCCAGGACGTGGCAGCCTCCTTCGCGGCGGCCCTGGAGCGACCTGGTTGCATCGGAAAGGTGTACGAACTGGGTGGCCCAGATGTGCTCAGCTTCAAGGATATTCTTCACATAACTGCGCAAACTATTGACAAAAAAAGATATTTCATTCCAGTTCCCTTTTGGATGGTCAAGCCTCCTGTCTCCGCCATGCAGGCCATAGGGATCCCCCTGCCAGTGACGTCCGATCAGCTTCAGATGCTCCAGGAGGATAATATCCGGAAAGGTGGCGATGATATCACCGAGCTGGGAATCGTTTGGACGGGCTTCGAGGAGGGGATCAGGAGCTATTTAGGTTCGAAAAGGGAATAGGGGAGGAGGAAGGAGGGACAACACAAAGAAACCGCTTGACGCAGGGACGCGGAGAAAATGTTTAAAGCGGTGCAGCAGTACTTAAAAAGGGCATGAATACCCCAAGGCGTGCCTTGTACTTCCGTTTTTCTTCATCCTTTATCCTTGATAGGGTCGCAAAAAGTCCAATCCGGGACTTTTCGCTCCACGGAAAGGGAAAAGCGTCGTTTTCCCTTTCCTT
>JARGFV010000018.1 GCA_029210545.1 bacterium | reverse complement strand
TATAATATTTTTTCTTCATATCAACCGATGATAAAGTAGTCGGTGAAGATGGTAAGTCACTGTTAACACAATGTATTCTATAAAATACTGGACCAAGATCACATCTTCCGACAAACTCTATCTAGGAGTCTGTGCCCTGCCTGTCTAACCAGACAGGCAGGTTCTCCGACAGACTCCTAGGTAACGATGTTTTATGTCAATACAATAGCCGCTTCGACACATAGATACCTGGACATCTCGATACAGTCTTTCCCCGCGTCTGGTGTAATCACACTTTCCACCTTCCACTTTCCACCTTCTCCCTTCTCCCTGCTCTGGTTACCTTAAACCGTTATACCCATACCCCCTGATCACCGTGAGCGGTATCTCCCCCGACCCCGCCGAATCGGATACTACCTCCGACCTTTCGAAGAATCGCTCGACGAAGGGGACCTCCTTTTCCGCCGGGCGGTACGACACGTAAAGGGCGTTGAGTCCAACGTGTCGTGCGGGATCGAACCAGTAGCGGTGGTTCCTGCCGTGAACGCTGCCTTCGCCCAGGACGGTGACCTGGGGGTGGCTCGGGATATAGAATGCCGCCAGGGAAGACAGGGCGTAGGATCTTGTAAATGCGAAGGCGTCCTTTTCCCCTTTCAGGGCAGCCAGTTCGGCATCGATCTGTGCCCCCACCTGTCCGGGATCGTCCACCATTTTCCTGAGCTGCCCGGTGTTGATCCGTTCAGCCCGGGGATACTCCCAATCGGCAGGGAGCAGTTTCGCGGCCAGGGGGACGGCAAAGAGGAGGGCTGTCATGATCCACGCGAGGGCCAGGGTCCCGAAGAACCACCGGCCCGGTTTCCTGTCCGCGGTCAGGGCAGCGCCAACGGAAACGGCAAGGAACGGGACTCCGACGGCGGGCCAGTGGATCCCGACTTTCGTTGCCAGGCTGAGCGCCAGGAAACCTCCCAGGGGGACCAGTGCCAGGAATCCGGCAGTCGCCCGGTCGCCGTCCCTGCCCCTCCACGGGAAACCGGCTCGAGCCAGGACAGGGATGCCGATGACGAGCAGGAGCGGGCTCAGTCCTGCCGCCTGCCCCACGAGGTAATCAAATACGTTCCCCGGGCTCAGGGAAGAGGAGGCGTGGCGGGACCCGAAATTGAAGATGAAGGTCGCCCAGCCGTTTTGAGCGTTCCAGATGAGGACAGGGATGAGGCCCAGCAGGGACAGTCCCCAGGCCGTGTACGGCCCGGGGGTCTTCAGGAGCGGTCTTTTGTCGGGTCTGGCGATAAGGTACAGGAAGCTGGCGGCGATGATCGGTACGCCCAGGAACTTGCTTCCGTAAAGGACCGCGAAACACAGCCCGGCCAGCGGCCAGCTCTTCCGGTCTCCCCGGTTAACGGCCCGGTGAAAAAGGTACCCGCCCAGGGTTCCCGCGGCCAGCACGGGCGTGTCCGTGGTGTAGAGGACTCCGAGGCCCGCCAGAACGGGGATGCCCATGGCCAGAAGGCCCGTCCACGCCGCCGATCGGGCTAATCCGGTGATGTCCAGAGTGTACCTGTAAACGACAGCTGTCACGAGGGACCCTGTCATAACAGCAACGATGCGTACGGCCAGGACCGTGTCACCGAAAAGGTGTCTCGTGACCCAAAGGATCCACCCGGCCACGGGGGGATGATCGTAGTAGCAAAGGGCCGGGTGCCTTGCCCATTCCCAGAAATAGGCCTCGTCGCCGGAAAGTGGCAGGGAGACGGCATAGATGAGGCGCAGCAGGGTGGTGATGAAAAAGACGGCCCAGAAGACCCTGGTCAGGGTGGCTTTAATCTCAAATCTCATATCTCAGATCTCAAAGATTTTCCTGTGGTTCTCCGAATTGAACGCTCTTCAGTGTGTCGGGTACAGTTTTTATCATAAAGGGAACTAATATGAAGAAAATGGAGGCGAGGATCTTTTCATCCTCCATTTTCTATTTTCGGTCAAAAAACGGGTTCTTCCCCGTGGCCGACAGGGGAATGCCGTAGGCCACGGTCACCGGGTGGGGGAAAAGGCCCAGCTCGATGGCCGCCTTGCCCGCGCTGAACATGATCCGGTTGTCGATAGCGATTCGTTCACAAACCCGTCCCACTCAAGTTTCATGTTTTTCTCCAAAAAGGGTATCAAGTTACAGCTTCCGGGGGTATCAGGTTCCTCTCCACCCTGTTTTCCCCCTTCTCCCTCCTGCCCGGTCCCGAGTCCTGCCCTGGCGGGATCGAAGGGGCTCCTCCCTGTTTATCCCCCTATCACCGATATCCACAATGTATAGGAGAGCAGGGACAGGACCGTGCTGGTGGTGACAGCGGCGGCAGCGAAGTCGGGTTTCCCGCCCATCTCGGACGCCATGACGTAGGAAAGCGTGGCCGATGGGCTTGAAAGCAGGATGACGCCGATGAGGGTCGCTCCCACGTCCAGACCCGAAGCCCTGAAAAGGAGAAGACCCGTCAGTGGCAGGACAATGAGCTTGAACACGGTGGTGACGGCCACCAGCTGGATCCTCTTGGCAGGGGCGGTTTTCAGGGACCCCCCGATGATGAGGAGGGCCAGGGGCAGGGCCATGTGGGCCACGATATCGAAGGACCGGTCGACGAACCCGGGCAGCCTGATTTCGGCGGCCGAGGAGCCCAGCCCCAGCAGAGTTGCCAGGATGATGGGGTTTCCCACGAACCGGCCCGCCGTCCTCATGTCCAGCTTTCGGTGTTCGCGCGCCACGAAGGTGTAGATCCCGATGGCGAGGAAGTTCTGGAAAAGCATGATAAAGCCCGCCAGGACGCTGGCAGCTGCCCTGCCCTCGGTTCCCAGGGAATAGAACACCACGGCGAGACCGACGTATCCCAGGTTGCTGTGAAAGGAGGCCTGGGCAAAGGTGGCCGCCCCTCCAGGGCTGAGGGCAAGGGCCCTGGCGAGGATCAGGACCACTACGGCCGTCATGGCCAGGGCGGCGAAGACATCCGCTATCTGAACGATGTTGAAGCTCTCGGAAAAGGATCCCCTGGAGATCTCGCTGTAAACGAGGATCGGGATGGCGACGAAGTAGACCAGCCGGTTGGCGGAACCGATGAAAGTGTCCGGGAGGAACCCCAGCCTCCTGGAGAGGAAGCCCAGGGCAATGACGATAAAGACCGGCGATATGTTCTCGAGGATAGCTGCCATGGCCAGACGACTATACTTTATGCCTGGCAAATCGGGCAAGTACGGTGCACTTGACCGTGCGCTTGACAAAACGAAAAGCGGAGATAAATTTCCAATATAAAACAGAAAAGGAGGTGAAAGATCATGTCGATCGAGCGTTACAGCGGCAGGCATCCCGCCTACTGGGGACCTTTCTTCGGGCTGAGGGGACTCCAGGACGAGATGAACCGCCTTTTCACCGACTTCTTCGGTGAGACGTCGGAAAAGGGTATGGCAGCAATGACGCCCGCCCTTGACCTGGTGGAGACCAGGGACGCCATTCAGGTAAGGGTGGAGCTCCCCGGTGTCAGGAAGGATGAGGTGGAGATCTCCCTGAAGGACGACGTCCTCATCATCAAGGGCGAGAAGAAGGAGGAGAAGGAGGAGAAAACCGAGAACCGGTATTACATGGAGAGGTCCTACGGGTCCTTTGCCAGGGCGGTCACCCTCCCGGCCAGGGTCAAGGAGGACAAGATCAAGGCGTCCTACAAGGACGGGGTCCTCACCATAGACCTCCCCAAGGCCGAGGAGGCCAAGGCGAAGGAGATCAAGGTCCAGGTGGGATAAATCAGGGTTTATTCTCCTGGGGGAGAATTGTATGTCCGGCAGCGTGTCCATGGTATTCCGGCACGCTGCCCTTTTCTGAGCTGTCGGGGTATCAGACCCCGGATATTGGATTTCGGGTGCTTGGCGGTAAATCCCGGCGCTGTGGCGCTAAAAGGCCATTGGTATTAACCGCCCGTTCGCTGGCGCTCACTCAAGCACGGTAGAGTAGCCGTGGTGAAATCCGGGCCCTGGCGCTTTTCTCCGTGTCTCTTTTGAACCTTTGGGATAGTATCGTTCACCAAATGGCCAAGGGACCGGGAACACCAATAGAAGAAAGGATCTCGGGCGAAATCCGGGAAATGATCGCCTGGGAGATCGAGGATTCGGGAGGCAACGAACTTTTCCTCCTCGGCCGCCTGGACGATGACGGTCTGGTCCGTGACGTTCAGATCCTGGCCCGGGGGAACGCGAAAGCAGTCCCCGCCAACGCCTTGCCCGCACGGCAGGGCGATGTTGTCATCCATAACCATCCAGGGGGCATCCTGGTCCCGTCCGAAGCGGACCTTTCCATCGCATCCAGCCTGGGAAGCCAGGGAATCGGGTTTTACATCGTAGATAACGCCTGCAGCAGGGTCTACGTTGTTGTGGAACCCCAGCGGGCTGCCGACAGCGCCGACCCCCTCGATCCCGACGAGGTAGCCTCCATCTTCGCCCCGGACGGCCCTCTGAACGCCGCTCACCCCAACTACGAAGAGCGCCCCTCCCAGGAGCGTATGGCCCGGGATGTGACAATGGTTCTCGATTCGTCGGCCGTGGGTGTCCTGGAGGCGGGAACGGGAACGGGAAAGAGCCTCGCTTACCTCGTTCCGGCGGCTCTCTGGGCACTTCGGCAAAACCGCCGGGTTGCCATCGCAACCCGTACGATCAACCTCCAGGAACAGATCCTGAACCAGGATCTGCCGGTATTGGAGGCGGCCCTCGGGAGACCGGTCAAGGCTGTGCTCGTCAAGGGGCGCGGCAACTACTGCTGCCTCAGGAAACGGGATCTGCTGGAAGGTGACGGCGGGAACATCCTCCTGGATTTCGATGATCTCGGGGAGGTGCAGCAGCTCATGTCCTGGAGCAGGGCCACCCGGGACGGGAGTCTTTCGGACCTGCCTTTCGTCCCCACCGACGCCAACTGGTCCCTCATAAGGGCCGAGTCTGATTCCTGCACAAGGGCGCGGTGCTTCCATTTTTCCAGCTGCTTTTTCTACCGTGCCCGCCTCGAGGCCGCGTCGGCCCAGCTTCTATTGGCGAACCACCACGTCCTGTTCGCCGATCTCTCCCTGAGAGGCGATGGTCACGAGAGTGCGGCCATCATGCCCCGCTACGATGCGGTGATCCTGGACGAGGCCCACAACGTGGAGGATGTGGCCCTGTCCTACTTTGACGCTGGAATTACCAGGCGAGGGCTCATGGCCCACCTGGGAAGGCTCGTGAGCAGGCGCAGGGCCGAGAGGGGGCTGGTCCCGTTCCTCAGGCAGCGTGTCAAGGGGCATAAAGGGTTGAAGGCCCGCGATCGCGACAACCTGGTGGAACTCATCGCCAAACTCGGGGAGAGAACAGGCCAGGTCCGGCGGGATCTCGACCATCTCTTCGATGACCTGGGGGACGCTTTCCTGACGTGGCTTGAGGAAGGCAAGAATATCTCAGATCTCAGATCTCAGATCTCAGAAAGAACCGCACACCGGAATTCCCGGGGAAGCTCAGGTAAAACCTTTAAAGGTGGAGGCGCCGAAGGAAGGGAATTCCGGTGGCGGGTCCCCCTTGAGCGGCGGAATGAGGTCCAGTGGCAGGGAGTAAACGATCTCATCGAAGAGATGGTCATGCTCATCGCCGGGGCCTTGACACCCCTGAGGAGAATAAACAGCTCCCTCCGGGAACTGGTGGATGCCGGGTTCGATGACCTGGATCACCTGTGGAGTGACCTGGCCGCTGTTTCCAGCCGCCTGGACGGCTGCGTCCATTTCCTGAAAAGGGTCCTGGAGGGGGAAGAGGCGCAGGAGGTTTTCTGGGTGGAGGTGAGAAGCCACAGCACAGGCCGGCAGGTCAGTCTCCACCTGACCCCCCTGGATGTGGCCCCCATCCTTCAGCACACCCTCTTTTCACAGGTCGGACCGGTGGTGATGACCTCGGCGACCCTGACGGTAGGACAGAGTTTTGATTTTTTCGACCGGCAGCTGGGTATCAGCCATCTCGAGGGCAGGAAACTCATCCACGCGGTCTATCCATCCCCCTTCGACATGGGAAGCCAGATGCGCCTGGCGGTCCTCGACGGTATACCCGATCCCGGCAAACAGGGGTTCACGGAAGGTTTGTCCGAGGCGGTCAGGGAACTGGTGGCCGCTTCGGGGGGAGGGGCTCTGGTCCTGTTCACATCGTACCGCACCCTGGACCGGGTTCACGGGGAGTGTGCGGGCTTCCTGGAGAATAACGGCATCCGGGTCCTCAGGCAGGGGGAAGCCCAGCGCAGTGCCCTCCTGGAGGCGTTCCGTGCCGATCCGGACTCCGTCCTTTTCGCCACCGACAGCTTTTGGGAGGGGGTGGACGTGGTGGGCAGTTCCCTCAGGCTGGTGATCCTTGCGCGGCTGCCCTTCCCTGTTCCCACCGATCCGGTCACCGAAGCGCGTGGGCAGGCCCTGATCCAGCAGGGCAGGGACCCTTTCTATGAAGATTCCATTCCCAGGGCGATCATCAGGTTGAGGCAGGGTATCGGGAGGCTCATCAGGCACCGTGATGACCACGGGTACGCCGTGATCTGCGACGGCCGCATCATCCGGCGTTCCTACGGCCGGGTCATCATCTCCTCCCTGGGCGACGTACAACTCACCCGGAAGAACCTGGAAACTTTAAAGCGCGACGTGGAGGGGTTTTTGTTTCAGAAGGACAGGAAAAAGGAATAGGGAATAGGGAATGGGGAAGGGTAATAACTGTATCGAAGTGTCGAGGTATCAACGTGTCGAGGTAAATCCTCATACCCGAAATCCGTCTCATGAAAGTATTTTCGCGAGACGGATTTCGGGTGTTGACATTGCGGTTCATTCGGGTTACTTGATGGATACGTTTCCACCCGCACGGCGGGTGGTTGCTTTTTTTTTGCCCCTTTGTAGGGGCGAAATTCTGATAACCGGGAGAGTAAAGCAGATGATCAGGTACCCCATCACACCCGAGGGTCTGAAGAAGCTTCAGCAGGAACTCAAGAAACTCAAGTCGAAAGATCGACCCAAGGTGATCGAAGCCATCGCGGTGGCGAGGGGCCACGGCGATATTTCTGAAAACGCCGAGTACGATGCTGCCAAGGAGCAGCAGGCGTTCCTGGAGAAACGGATCAGGGATATCGAGAACAAGGTCGCCAACGCCAACGTGGTAGACCCGTCTGCCATGAGCACGGACCGGGTCGTTTTCGGCCTGCAGGTCACCGTGCAGGACCTGGATTCGGGCGAGGAGGTCTCCTACCAGATCGTGGGTGTGGACGAGGCCGATATTTCGGCCCAGCGCATCAGTGTGAGTTCCCCCGTGGCCAGGGCTCTCATCGGGAAAAGGGTGGGAGATGTTGTCCAGGTCCAGATCCCCCGCGGCCTGAGGGAACTTGAGGTTCTGGATATCTCAAATCCATAAATTAAATGTGATGGTTTGCACCTGCCACATTTAATTTCTTTGTTCGAAAAACCGGCACACCTTTTAAGTGTGCCGGTTTTTTATGCATCATGACCGTGCCCCGGACCATTCCATTATTTTCCAGTACCTGTATTAAATATATAAAACAGGCTGTTACGCACAATTTGCCGTGGCAGCCTGTTTTGGTACAGCTGTTGCTCTTTCAAAGGCATTGTTTACCCTTCGCGATCATCCATTCAAGCGAAGCTTGAACTATGACAGGGTCGCGAAAAGTCCAATCCGGGACTTTTCGCTCAACGGAAAGGGAAAAGCGTCGTTTTCCCTTTCCTCACAAATCAATGACTTATCCCGCAAATTAATGACTTGCGGGACGGGTCATTGATTTGGGCGCCCCGCGCGGGGCGCGTTGATGGACTTTTTGCGAGTCCATCAACTTTGCTCTTCGCGCTGATAACGACCAATTATTCGGAGTTATTGAAACATGACTACAACATTATCTTTCATCGTCGTTCTCGGAATCCTCGTTACCGTCCACGAGCTTGGCCACTTCATCGTCGCCAAGCTCCAGGGCATCGGTGTGGACCGTTTTTCCATCGGTTTCCCCCCGAAGATGTTCGGGTTCACCCGCGGAGAGACCGAGTACTGCGTCTCGTGGATCCCCCTCGGGGGCTATGTGAAGCTCAGGGGCGAGGATCCGGATGAGGAGGCCGATCCGGACGACCCGGCTCTTTACAGCACCAGGCCGCCGCACCAGAGGGGAGCGGTCATCCTGGCCGGTCCCATCATGAACCTCGTCCTCGCTTTTATCGTCATGCCCATGGTTTTCATGGTCGGGATGTCGGTCCCCGCCTACCTCGACGACGTACCGGTGGCGGGTTGGGTCGAGCCGGGTTCGCCTGCCGACAGGGCCGGGTTCATCGTGGGAGAGAAGATCGTATCCGTCGGCGGTACCGAAGTCGCCGACTGGGAGGATGTTTTCGAGATCATGGCCGCAGGTTCCACTGGTCCCCAGAACGTTCTCGTCGAGGGAAGGGGCGGCCGCCGCACCTTGACTCTTGACTCTCCCGGGGAGGAGGGAGGTTACGGCATCCTGCCTCCCATGGATCCGGCCATCGGCTCCCTGACCCCGGGCTACCCGGCTCAGGAAGCCGGTTTGGAAAAAGGGGACCTCATCCTTTCCCTCGGCGGCGTCCCTGTCTCCCACTGGAGCGAGATGGCACGCATCATCCACGGCAGCGCCGACAAAAAGATCACCGTCGTGGTGAAGCGTGGCGAGGGTGTGGTCAGTCTCGAGGTGATTCCGCAACTGGACGAGAAGAGCGGCCGGGGACTCATGGGCATCTCTCCCATGTCCGATACGGTGGTACGCCGTTACGGACCCATGGAATCACTGAAGATGGGAGCCGAGAAGAACCTGGAGCTCCTGGGGATGACCTTTTCCTTCCTGTGGGAACTTGTGAGCGGCCAATCCTCCATCAAGAACCTCGGCGGCCCGATCATGATCTTCCAGGTCACCGGCCAGGCGGCCAAAGCCGGTCTCGCCGAGTTTCTCGCCTTCATGGCGTTCCTGAGCCTTCAGCTCGGGGTGCTCAACCTGCTTCCCATTCCTGTCCTGGATGGCG
The DNA here is from genome assembly GCA_029210545.1 of bacterium. NCBI lineage: Bacteria > bacterium. Next base: position 23,754 of record JARGFV010000018.1, on the reverse strand, counting down.
GACACCTTGTCTTCCTCACCGCCGAGGGCCTTCTGAAAAGACCTCTTGATATCAGGACACAGGTTGTGGCGCAAAAGGTCGGATTCTTTCTTCTCATTACCCTGATCATCGTCATCTCCTACAACGATATCATTCGTCTCCTTGGCAGGTAAGGTGATGACCTCTCCTGTTTTAATGGGACGAAGGCCCACACGCCCGATCCAGGTCGGGTCCCTCACCGTGGGCGGTACCGCACCCGTTTCGGTCCAGTCCATGACCAACACTCCAACCGCTGACATCGAGGCTACCCTTGCCCAGGTGCGGGAGCTTGCCGCTGCGGGGTGCGAGATCGTCAGGGTTTCCGTACCCGACGAGAGCGCCCTGAAGGGTTTTGCGGTCCTGAGGAAAAATGTCCGCCTGCCTCTTGTGGCGGACATCCACTTCGATCACGAACTGGCGGTGGGCTCCCTGGAGGCCGGGGCGGACGCGGTGCGCATCAACCCGGGCAACATCGGCGCGGCGTGGAAGGTGAGGGAGGTGGTCCAGGCGGCTTTAGCAAACGGGGCTTCCATTCGTATCGGGGTCAACGCGGGTTCCCTGGAAAGGGATATCGTTAAAGAATACGGCCGCCCGACGCCGGCAGCCCTGGTTCAAAGCGCCCTTCGATCCGTCCAGTTCGTGGAGGGGATGGGGTTTTTCGACATGAAGCTGTCGGTGAAGACCTCCGACCCCATGGAGACGGTCAAGGCTTACCGCCTCCTTTCCGAGGATGTGGATTACCCCCTGCACCTGGGCGTAACCGAGGCCGGCACCGTGCTGAGCGGCTCGGTGCGCACGGCAGCCGCCCTGTCCCTGCTTCTGGCGGATGGTATCGGTGACACCCTGCGGGTCTCCCTTTCAGGGGACCCGGTCCCGGAGGTTCATGCCGGGTTCGAGCTGCTGGGGGCTCTCGGGCTGCGCACCGGCGCCAGGGTCGTGGCCTGCCCCACCTGCGCCCGGGCCGAGATCGACGTCGCCCGGTGGGCCTCCGAGGTGGAGGCAAGGGTCCGGAACATCAAGGTTCCCTTGCGTATCGCGGTGATGGGGTGCCCCGTCAACGGCCCCGGGGAAGCCCGGGAAGCGGACGCCGGCCTGGCCGGCGGGAAGGGCCACGCCATCCTGTTCGCCAGGGGGAAGGTTGTTGGTAAAGTCGGGCTGGATGAGGCGGTGGACGCGCTCATGAGCGAAGTGGATCGCCTTCTTGCGGAGGAGGGCGCGGGTGCTGAATAAACGGCATGGGTTAAAACGCTGTCATTGCGAACCGTTACCGCGTGACGCAATCTCAGAAAACGCGGTTCCTGTAAAGGCGGCAAGAGCGGATTCACCACAGAGCTCATCACGCCTCTGGCGTGACAGGCAGAGGACACGGAGAAAGGCCAGGAACTGGGGTAATGCTTGTCTTCGCGAGCCCAATTATGATAGAGTCGCAAAAAGTCCAATCCGGGACTTTTCGCTCCACGGAAAGGGAAAAGCGTCGTTTTCCCTTTCCTTACAATGACTGCTGATAGATCACCAAAGTCTGTGCGAGACTTTGGCTCAACGGGAAGGGAAAAGCGTGGTTTTCCCTTCCCTCACGGATCGCTGACATATTTACCGGTCATCGATCCGGGCGCCCTTCCCAGGCGCGGCTTGTCATTGATTTGGGCGCCCCACGCGGGGCGCGTTGATGGACTTTTTGCGAGTCCATCACCTTTCACCATTCACGCTTCACTGTTCACAAGTTATTTTACCCTGAAAAACTTTTTCCCTACCCGGATCACCTTGTCTTTACCCGGAGTGACCATGTACTTCGTGTCAGATATTTTTTCATCCATGCTCCGAACTGCGCCACCCTTGATCATCCTGATAGCTTCCGAGCTGCTGATACCTCTGAACTCGGCAACGACCTTGAAAAGCGGCATCGGCTCCGTCATGCCAAAAACATCCATCGATTCATCATCCGCCATCGCTTCCAGTGATTTCCGCTCTGAAAAACGTGCGTTGAACTGCTGTTCGGCTTTCTTGGCGGCGCTTTCGTCGTGGTATCTGGCGACGATCTCCCGCGCCAGCGCTCTCTTGATTTCCATGGGGTGGGCCGCACCGGATGCCATCTCACTTTTCAGTTTCCCGAGCTCCTCGATGGAGATCCTGCTCAGCAGCTCATAATACCGGAGCATGAGTTCGTCGGAGATGGACATGACCTTCCCGTAGATCTCTCCGGCCGGTTCCGTGACCCCGATATAGTTGTTGTACGATTTGCTCATCTTCTGGACCCCGTCCGTTCCTTCCAGAAGGGGCATGGTGATCACAACCTGTGGCTCATGGCCATAGGCACGCTGGAGGTCTCTTCCAACGAGCAGGTTGAACTTCTGATCTGTGCCTCCAAGCTCCACGTCAGCCTTCAGCTCCACCGAGTCGTATCCCTGGACAAGGGGGTAAAGGAATTCGTGGATGGTGATGGGCCGCTGCTCAGTGTACCGCTTCCGGAAGTCATCCCTTTCCAGCATCCGGGCCACGTTATAGTGGGCCGCCAGCTCAATGAGGTCCTGGGCTGTCAGTTTTTTCATCCAGCGGCTGTTGAAAGCGACTTCCGTCCTGTCGGGGTCCAGGATCTTGAACGTCTGTTCCTGGTAGGTCACCGCATTGGATTTTACCTGGTCTTCCGTCAAGGCGATCCGGGTCTCCGACCGGCCGGTGGGATCTCCGATCATCCCTGTAAAATCACCGATGAGAAAGATCACCTGGTGTCCCAGGTCCTGAAAGTGCCTCATCTTCTGCATGAGGACGGTATGCCCAAGGTGAAGATCCGGCGCGGTGGGATCGAAACCGGCCTTGACGCGGAGCGGCTCACCACCCTCCAGACTACGGGTGATCTTCCTCTCCAGTTCCTCGGCCGATATCAGGTCCACGGTGCCGCGGGCAATGATCTCCATCTGGCGTTTGAGTTCAGCTTTTTTGTTCATGGTTTTTCTCTAACTCCGTTTAAGAAGGGCGGAGGATGAAGGAGGTAGTAGGTCGTTTAACTTCCCTATTCTTCCTTCCTCCTTCCTCCTTCCAGGCAGCTCTCAGCTGCCTTTAGCGCCACCCCCTCCAGAAGCCCCCAGTCGCTGACGATCATTTCGTGGAACCCCCAGCGATCCATGACCTCCTCAACCATGATGACACCGGCGGCGATGAGATCTTCCCTCCCCTTTTCCATCCCTGCCAGCTCCAGTCTTTGCCGGGCCGACATGGCAAGAAGTTTTCCTGCCAGCATTTCTACCGTCTCCCGGGAAAGGACGTGACCATTTACCAGAGTAGGATCGTAATCGTCAATGCCCAAATCGAGTGCGGCCAGCGTTGTCGGCGTCCCCGCCGTTCCCGCCACAACCTCTCCGCCGCCTTCCGGCAGGTCGTCCAGAAGAGACCTTAACCGCCCGCGGACCGCGAGGGCCTGCTCCCCGGTAGGAGGGTCACTCAGGAGGAACTGTTCCGTGAGGTGAACCACCCCCTCCGGAAGGCTTTGCCACCAGGAGATCGATCCTCCGGACAGGCAAACCAGTTCGGTACTGCCTCCCCCGATATCAACGACCAGTCCCTCGTCGAGGTCACCGATCCCCGCCCGAACGCCGGCAGAGGTAAGAGCTGCCTCTTCTTCGCCGGAGATGAGGCGGATCGGGAAGCCCAGGCGCCTGGCCAGCTTTTCGACAGGCTCGTCACCGTCCATCGCCATGTCGCGAAGGGCGCTGGTCCCGACCGCCAGAACGTTCCGGCAGCCTGACTCCCGGACAGATCCGCCAAAACTTTCCAGCACATCTTCAAGCCGGGCGAGGACCGGCGGCTTGACCTTCCCGGTGGATCGCAGACCGGAACCAAGCCTGACGATCTCACGACGTATGATGATCGGTTCAAGAATGCCTTCTTCGCAGGTCCCGATGAGGCAGCGTACGGTGTTGGTTCCTATATCGATAGAGGCGACAAGCATGGGAGTAGTTTACCGTTTACAGTTTACAGTTCACAGTAAAAACGATTTCACTGTAAACCGTGAACTGTATACCGTGACCTGGTTCATTCTGGGGGAATGAATCCTTTCTTGCCACCCACCGGTGCCCGTGATAGAAAGCTCTGATGTTTCAAAAAGCCCCCGTACATCTCATCCTGATCATACCAGTCGTCCTGATCCTGTTGATACAGTTTTCCCTCGTCCCGGCAGCCGCAGCCCCCATCCAGATCGCACTCACCCTTTCCGCTGACTGGGATCCCGACAAGGTCTCGATGGAGGAAAAATCCACCCTTCAACAGATGGTTCAACAGCTGAAAAAGGACCTTTCCGTCACAGTCACGGTAACGGGGCACACGGATACCTTCGGAATCGAGCAGGAAAACTTCGCCATCGGTTTTTTCTACGCTTCCCGGATCGCCGACCACCTGGTGGACAGGTTCGGTTTTCCCCGCGAGCGTCTCCTCGTGGATTCCAGGGGCGAGACAACCCCGGTGGTTTCCGCGGGCAGCTTCGAAAGCCAGGCCCCCAACCGCCGTGTTCTCGTCGGAATCGGCGATCCCGCTGCCGCCAAGGTCCAGACCCAGGCACCGAGAAAGGTCCTGGGTAAGAACGTCCTCATCCTCGAACCTGCCCCCGGTACGGTCGACCGTGCATATCAGAAGGTCAAGGCCATCGTAGAGGGGAGTTCCCAGACGGCCCTCCTGACCATCAACGGCATATCCAGCCTCATCGCCGTCCAGGAATCGAGGATCGATACGGAGGTGGTCCTCGAACGGGGCGATAACACCATAGAGGTCATGGCATGGGATGACAGCGGCGCCTTCGGAAAGGATGAGGTCGCGGTCAGTTACGTTCCACCGCCGCCGGAGATCAGGATCAACACCCCAAGGGACGGCCAGGTTTTCGATACCACCCATTCACCGGTGATCGGCGTGACGGGCAAGATCGAGGCCCAGACCACCCTGTCGGAAACCTTCCTTTTCCTCAACGGAGCCCCGCACAGGATCGAAGTGGACGAAGAGGGTAACTTCTCCCAACCGGTGGTCCTCATTCGCAGGAACAACCGGATCCGTGTCGAAGCGGTCGATATCTACGGAACAACGGATACCAGCGAGGACATCACCGTTTCAACGATCAATCTCGCACCCAAGGAAATGGTGGTCTACCTGATATGGGACCAGCCGGGTGTCGACCTGGACCTGCACATCTACGGTCCCGACGATCAACACACCTATTACGGGGCGCTTGACCCTCCCGAGAGCAGTGAAGCCATCCCGGAAGGCGCCCTGGACCTGGACGACAAGGACGGTTTTGGCCCGGAGGTCTTCAGTATGACGAGGGTCTCGCAGGGCATCTATGATATTGTTGCTCGTTACCATCATTCTCCCGAGAGCAAGGCGGCACAGGCCCAGTTGACCGTTGTTCTCTACCCGACCGAACCGGCCAGAAGGATCACCCGCGTGTTCGGTCCCATGGAGATGGGACCAGGTGCTGTAGAAGACTGGTTTGTAGCGCGTATCAGTCTGCCGGAGGGAGCGTTCCTGCCCGATTGAAGCGGAGGGAAGCATGTTCAGAAAAACTGTTGCGATCTGCTCTTTCATAATACTCCTGCTGTCTGCAGGTCTGGTACCGGAAGCCCACCCGGATGATACCGGCGGGGCTCCAGCCCCGGTTGAGGAACTCGAAGGAGAGCTGGCAGATATCGAGAAGGACCTGTCCGTTCTAGAAAAGCAGATCGACGTCATGCTGGAGGACCTGGTCGATCCCAAGCTCACCTCTCTTTCCGTTTTCTTCGCCTCCCAGCCGCTCAGGGGCAAGGTCCCGGCCTCCATCCAGTTGACACTGGACGGCAACCCTCTCGCAAGCCGTGAATTCGAGGAAACAGACAGGCTCGTCCTCGTTCGCGGGGGTGCTTTAGAGGTGCACGCCGGCATCGTCGACCCTTCCTCCCACATCATCACTGTGGAGTGTTTCCTGGTCTTAAGCACACCCGTCCAGGAGGTTGTGAGTACCGGGAAAACAAGCTTCAAGTTCGATGCCATGCGTGCCGCCGCCAATTTCCTCGAGATCACCCTGTCGGAAGAGTTGTCCAAAAAACCGACCGGTTACAGGATGAACGCCCGTTCCTGGTCCAGGGAGCCCTGATCGATGAGACGCCTGCTGAAGGGATCGAGCGTTTTCGCTGCGGTCCTGTCGGTTAGCATAATTTTCATCCCCGGCCACGCCCGCTGCGCCGACCTTTGGCCGGACAGGCTCGTCCGTACGTCCGATCAACACCTCAGGGAACGGCTTCTGACCACCCATTTTATCCTCCAGGACCCCCTTTCCGTGATCGCCCTCGTCCCCGCCGGGGACGCCGCCGGTGCCCATGACCAGTACTTGTTGGGGACAGCCCTCCGGTCGGTGGGGCGCTTCCATCAGGCAGGCCGGTCGTTCCTCAGGGCGTTGGAGCTGAGCCAACCCGGCTCGAGTCTGTGGCAGCTTGCCCTGCGCCAGTACGTCAGCGTTTCTCCATATTTGCCGGAAGCACCGATACCTGACATCACCGGCGTCCCCCTTGCCGGCCTCGATGAACAGACCCTGTTGGATCTGGCAGGTTTCCTTGGTGATAGCGGCGACCGTGAACTGGCTTTCAAGCTGCTCGGCGGTACAAAAATCGAAGATCCTGAGCTGAAAGTCCTTTCCGCCATCGCTTCTGCAAGTTATCTGGCATCCTCGGCGGGTTGGGAGCTTTCGGCAAAGAAGGTTTCCCGCATCCGTCTTGATGAAACATCTCCCCTCACGGACATGCTTTCCCTGGTCAAGGGCTATCACAACCTTCAGGCCGGCAAATACGGCGCAGCCAAGGAGGCGTTTCTGGCCGTTCCTCCCTCGAGCCCATACGCGCCCGAATCCCTTTTCGGGCACGCCTGGTCACTCATCCGCCTGGACGATATCCAGGGCGCCACTTTAAGGCTGGAAGAGCTTGTCGACCTTCATGGTGACAGCCACGCCGCCGTCGAGGGGGCGCTGGATCTGGCCCTTTGTTACCGGGATCTCGGACTCTACGACAGGGCCGGCGCCCTACTGGACCGGCAGGTCAGAAAGTTGCGCGAGGTCAGGAACTGGCTTACCAGCCTCAATGAAAAGGATCTGCTCCGTGACCGCGACCTCACCGTTCTTCTGGAACATCTCCTCGACGGTCGCCAGGTCGAACCGGACCTGCTCTCCAGGACTCCGGCCTTTGCGAGGTTCTGGCTGCAGGAGGTCACAAGCGACCCCTACGTCGTTCAGACCACAGCGTTGCTGGAAGGGGCCCGAATCGCTTCTCGCAAGGCTGACAAACTTGCTCAGCGGTTCGAGGCCGACAGCGTCCTCGTCCGGAAAGAGCTCGATCGGACAGATGAGGATCTGGCACTCAACCGGGCCAGGACCGCACGCCTCGAGAGGATCCGGGAGCGGCTGCCGGCACTGAACCAGGAGACGGGACGTTCCCTTCAAAACTCTTCCCTGAGCCGCTTCGGCTCCGAATCCAGTTCCGCCCTGCTCACCAGGATCGAAGGGTTGATCGAACGACTCTCCATAATGGAAAACTCCGTTAAAAAGGCGGAAGGATTCTCTTCTCTCGTCAGCAGCCTGTCCGATGCGGTGACCACTTCACCGAAGGAAGGCCAGCTGAACAAGGTCCGGCAGCAGGCGTACGAAGGACTCATCTCATCACGCCGCAACCTGCGCGATCACCGGGAATCCCTGGTGGGGCTCCAGGGGCAGGTCTGGCTCGCCCTCAAGAACGAGGCGAACAGGCTCGAGAAAAGAACCTTCCTGCGAACCACCTCGGCCCAGACCCGTGCGGGACAGGCCCTCGCCGAATCGACGAAGGCACGGGGGCTTCTGGAGGAGCATCGCAACAGGCTGGAGGAGTTGGCAGCCAGACTGGAGGAGGGTCGGAGCAGCCTGACCGGGACCCTGCAGGAGAAGATCGACCGGTTTTCTGGCCGCATCGCCACCATGAGAGCCGAAAAGCTGCTCCTGCTCGCATCCGCCAAGGCCCGGGAACTGAATGAAGCAGAGGCACGGACCATTTACACAGCGGCGAACATCGAGATATCGAGAATGGAGAGCACAGTCCAGGCACTGCAGGAGGCCGTCCAGTGAAAAAGGCTGTTCTCCTGATCTCGGGCCTGTTGCTTTTTGGGACGCACCTGGGTGGATGCGTTTCATCTCCTGCCCCTCGTGAAACAGGCCCCCATCTTTCTCCAAGGGAGCGGGAAGCCCGTCTCCTCCTGGAGATGGACCGCATGAAAAAGCAGGACAAGACCCAGCTTTCACGGCTCGTCAGACAGGCCCAGAAGGGGGGACGGGAATTCCTGGTGCGACAGGAGACCGAATCGCGGCTTCGATCCGTGGAACTGTACCGTTCCCTCCTCGAGCAGTTCCCGGACAGCCACAACGATTTCATGGCCGAGGCAGCCTTCCGCCTCGCTGAACTCCTCTTCGAGAACGAACGGGAGCGGATCCGCATGGTCCTCGAGACTCAGGGGGAAACGACAGCCATCGTACCCGACTTTACCCAGGCGATCGCGGCCTACCGCCGGATGATCGAGAGTTTCCCGAACCATCCCCTCACCGAGGACGCTCTCTACGGAATAGCCTACTGCTACACGGAGCAGGGTTACCCCGATGAAGCAGCTGAAGGATATTCCAGGCTTATCGAGGCATACCCGGCTACCCGGTATTCCGTGGAGATCCACATGCGCCTCGGGGAATATTTTTTCACAATGGAGGACCTGCAGCAGGCCATCACCCATTACGGATACGTCGTCGCGACAGGAGAGCCCGAGTACGTCGAGAAGGCACTTTATAAACTTGGATGGTGCTACTACAACCTGGATAATTACCAGGCGGGCATCGACGCCTTTTTCAAGGTCCTCGACCTCAACAGCGGCGGGAGAATCTCGGCGGACAGCCTTGTCAACGAGAGCATGGACATCATCGTCAGATCCTTTTCGGAAAGCGGCGGCACACCGGGGCTCGTGCGCCGGATCCAGAAGCGGAGCGAGGATTCCTATTCCCCCCTCCTGCTCAAGAAACTCGCCGATCTTTACCGGGAGAGGTCCTTCTTCCCCGAGGCAGTGGGAACCTACCGGACCTACGTGGACCTTTACCCCGCCGGTTCGGACCTCCCCGAGGTCCTGGGCCACCTCAGGGAAACCTACCACATACGCGGGGATACCCTTGCCTCCCTGGAACTTTCCGAAGCGCTCCTCGAATATGTGGGTCCCGGGACCGCCTGGTACGTCAGCGCCCGGGATGAACGCCGCAGCCAGATTCGGACCACCATTCTGAGCAACCTGGAGACGTCCGCCCGGAGACGACGGGCAAGGGCCCAGACCGGGGGCCGGGAGGCAGAACTGGATACAGCCCTCGACGACCTCGTCGCCTACGAACGGGTCGCTGGCCCCGCGGGGGTCCCTTGCCTGGTCCGGTATCTGAAAGGTACCGTTCTCACGGAACTGGATCGTTTTCCTGACGCCCCCCTGACACTGAACGAGATCGCCGAGGACGGTGAGTGCGGTGATATGGCTCAGGGCGCCATCCTCGCCTCGGTGGCTTTCCAGATATCCGCTTTCGAGGAGTCCGGGATCGTTGAACTGCCCCTTTTCGGAAGGTCGGTGGACATCCTTTCCGGGGTGGCACCCGAGAACCCCGCGACCTCCAGGGCGATTCTCGCCCTGGGAGAGATCACTCTCAACACGGGGGATCTGACCGGTGCGAGGTCGCACTTTTCCAGAGTCATCAGGGATTATCCGGAATCCGAAGAGTCGGGGAAAGCCAGGCTCCACATCGCCCGCACCTTCTTCAAGGCCGCGGATTACAGGCAGGCGGCAGCCTGGTTCCGCGAATCGTGGCGAAAGTCACCTGACACGGGTGAAGGGGCCGAGGCCCGTCGTCTGCACGTGTACAGCCTCTTCAAATATGCCGAGGAGCTGTCGGAAAAGGGAGAGTTCACCGAGGCCGCCGAGAGGTTTGAAGCCATCCACCGGCAGTTCCCCGATTCGGATGTTGCCCAGGTATCCCTTTATAACGCCGGCAAGCTCTACCGGAACATGGGGCTTGAAAGGAAAGCCACCAACCTGTTCGAGACCCTGGCAGCCAGCTACACCGAGTCGGAGTTCGCCAGTGAAGCTCTCCAGATGTCAGTACTCATCCTGGAAGCCCTGGGAGACCCCCTCAAGGCGGCCGAGGACAGCATGGCCCTGGCGGCACGCTCGGAGGGGAAGGAAAAGGCCGCGGCACTCCTCAAGGCAGCCCAGCTGTACTCGGGAGGCAACGATCCAGCCAGGGCCGCGTCGGCCCGATCCGAATACCTGACCCTTTACCCCGAGCCTGTCGGCGAACGGTCCCGGGAACTTTACCTCCTGGGGCGGGATCTCGAAACCCTCGGCATGTGGGCAGACGCGAAGACCGCATACCTTGACAACGTTCAGCTTCAGAAGGACAACCCCGGTGAGCAGGACGTCACCGCCTTTGCGGCCAGAAGCCAGCTTCGTATCGCCGAGCGTTCCTTCGAGGAGTACGATGCCTACCATATCGGCCCGCCGGTGGAGGATACCGTCGTCAGGAAACGGGAGCTGCTCCAGGCAGTGATCCGTGAGTTCGTGGCAGCCGGAAACTACAGGACCTCCGATGTCATCACCGCCTCCAACTTCTTCATCGGACGGGCTCTCGAACTATTCAAGGAAGATATCCTGGCCTCCCCTGTTCCACCTGGCCTGGACCAGGAGGCGCGGGAAGAATATGATCTTCTGCTCCAGGAGATGGCGTTCCCCTTCGAGGAGAAGGCTCTGAACGCCTACCGTGTGAACATCAAGCGCTCCGTGACTCTCGAGATGCTGGACCCATGGATCGAGAAGACCTACGAGAGGATGGCGGAACTGGCCCCGTGGGCCTACCAGCGTGACGAGGCCGTGGCCTATCCCTCTACCCTGATCTCACCGCCACCCCTGCAACTCCCCATGCCGGCCGGGGAGCTTAAAACCGGCGGCTATAAAGGCGGCGCTGTCACAGAGGTCCGGCCCGTGGGGGAGCGCCTGGAATGAATCGGCTGAACCTTTTGCTTCTGACGCTCCTGTGCTGTCTGGCAAGCCTGGCTTCTGCCGGCTGCGCGACCACGCCGCCCCCGACGGGATCGACCGCCATGTCAGGAAAGCCTGGACCGGCGATGAAGGGTGGGCCTGCGGTTTCACCCGCAGTGAAAGTTCACGCCGGCGAGGGCACTGTGCTTCTGGCCCGTATCACGAAAACCCTCCACGAGGAGGCTGTCGTCGATCCTGTCGACGCAGCCCGGGTGGTGGAACTTTTGCCCGAAGATCCCGGCAGCTGGCTGGCCGCAGGGTTGGCCTCATTCAGGGCCGGGGACCTGACCGCTGCCATGGAGCGCCTGACCCGCTCTGCCGCTCTTGACCCGGTAAACCCCGTCACCCTCATGGCCCTGGGTGAAACGGCCATCGAGATCGGCGACTTGACCAGAGCCGACCATTATTTCAGCATCGCCCACGAAGCGTCACCTACCATCCAAAGCGCTAACCGCCTCGCCCTGCTCAGGATCGAAGGGGGTTACCTGGAATCTGCCAGGGATATCCTCCAGGAGACCCTGTCGGCCTATCCCGGAGACCTTATGACCCGAAACAACCTGGCCGTTGCCCTGGACATGATGGGCACAACTTCAGAGGGCATCAATATCCTTGCCGGGGATGAGCTCGCGGACCCTCGACTCCTCCGCACAAGGGCCCTGCTCGAGCTGAAGGAGGGACACCCTGACGAGGCCACCATGGACCTGGAAACCGTTTTCGAAGCCGGCAGCCCTGATGGAGAATGGCTGCTCAAGGGTACGGCAGACCTCCAGCAAGGGAGGCTCGTCCAGGCTGAAGACAAGTTCCGCTCGGCCATCGTGGATCAGCCATCAGGTCATGGGGGTTACCTCAACCTCGGGCTGACACTGCGCAGGCAGGGGAGGTTTGCCGACGCTGAAAGGACGTACCTGGAGGGGATCCAGGCTGCCCCGGACCCGGACCTCCATCTCAACCTCGGGGTCCTTTACGAACTGTACCGCGGCGACAACATCAAGGCCCTGGAACATTACCGGAGGTACATCGAATCAGGCGGAGCCGCTTCCTCCCGTGTGGAGGGCTGGGTGAAGTATCTGGAGGGCGTGATCAGTAATCAGTAGACAGTAGACAGTAGACAGTAGACAGTAGTCAGTAGACAGTAGTCAGTAGACAGTAGTCAGTAGACAGGACCCGGTACCAGGACCTTTTGAGTACCGATCGAGGATCGTGAAAAACGGGTAAATTTAAATAAACGGCGCTCAAGAAATATCTGGTTACCGGTTACTTTAGTAATAGGGAGTTCTCCATGCGAACATTGACCTTTCCCATGATATGCCTGATATTGCTGTTTCCGGCCGCACCCGTCATCGCAGAGGATGCCAGGCCCAGAACATATATCAGGATGGAAGAGACCGAGATCATCGGGGTCGTGGAGCATCCCGAGATCACGTATATCATCCCCAAGACGAGGATCCGGTTCAGCCAGATCCCCCTGGAACGGGATTTTTCCGGAGAAGCGACACAGTACACGAACCCCATGGCCCTGGAACGCGAAGTAAGGACCAGGGCCCTCATCGTCGGCCCCTGAGGCCGCGGGAGGTATCCATCATGATCGCTTTGATCGCACAGGCATTCAGGGACGGCGGACCTTTTATGTACCCCATCCTTGCCACCTCTGTTTTCGCCTTCGCCATCATCATCGAGAGGATCTATTTCCTCGCAATCCGTTATGGCATCAACGACAGAGCCTTTCTCGGGAAGATCGTTGACCTGGTGCACGGCGGTGATGTGGACGGCGCCATCAAACTGTGTGACGAAACTCCGGTTCCCAAGGTCGTCAAGGCGGCCCTGAAAAGCTTCGGCAGTTCAGTCAGGGAGGTCCAGAACGCCGTCGACGAGGCCGCCATGGAGGTTCTCCCCCTGGTGGAGCGAAGGGTCCATTACCTTGCCATGGCAGCCAACGTGGCCACCCTCCTGGGCCTCCTGGGAACCATCATCGGCCTCATGCAATCATTCAACGCCGTGGCCGGGGCAGAGGCAGCACAGAAAGGGGCCATCCTGGCCAAAGGTATCGCCATCGCCCTGAACACCACCGCTTACGGCCTGACCGTGGCCATCCCCTGTCTTTTTTTCTACGCGTTCATCCAGTCCAGAGCCAACAACCTCGTGGAGCAGGTGGACAGGGTGGCCGTCAAGATGGTGAACATGGTTTCCACCGACGTCAAGGTTGTCTAGGTGGCCTTTCGTCCCTCCCAGAGGCGAACGAGGCCCAGCTACATCCTGGACCTCAACCTGGCGCCCTTGTTGAGCCTTTTCGTCGCCCTTATCCCCATGCTGCTGCTCACGGCCATGTTCCAGCAGGTGGTTATCATCAACCTGTACCTGCCCACCATGGAGGAGGCCCTGCTCCAGGATAGTCAGGAAGATCCAGATACCGATTTCACCCTCGCCGTGGCCGTCACAACCACCGAGATCTCCCTCCTGAGGGACGATGAGGTTCTCCTTACCGAAAATATCGAGGGGGGGCTCAAGCTCACAAAGCTGACCGGGAAGCTGGCCGAGCTGAAAAAAGAGGTGCCGGAAAAGCGGGACGCCGTGCTGCTCCTCGACAGCCAGATACGTTACGAGATCATCATCGAAATCATGGATGCTATCCGGATCCTGGACGAAGAGGAGCTTTTCCCCGACATCTCCCTCGCTGACCGGATCGTGGAGGAAGGCTGACCGTGGCTTACGCCCCAACGAAAAGAAGGATGCAGCGGAGCCGCAGGCCCTCCCTCCTGGTCCTGAACATCACCTCCATGCTGGACATGTTCACCATTCTCATCATCTTTCTCCTCAAAAGCTATTCCGCGGAGGGGATCATTCTCCCCATACCGGCTGAGCTTCACATCCCCTACTCGACAACCCGGAACGCTCCCGAGCCCGGTCTCGTTGTTGAGGTGTCCATGAACAGTCTGGTGGTGGACGGTCGTTTCCTGGACGTTGACCTGAAGTCGGTTCAGCGCTCGGATGAGCTTCTCATCGAGGAACTTTACGAGTATCTCATGATCAAGGCCGCGCAGTATGAACAGATATCGTCGCTGAACCCCAACGCCGGATTCACGGGGCAGCTGGTCCTGGAGGGTGACAGGGACGTTCCGTTCCGGTTCCTGAAAAAGATCCTGTACACCTGCGGCCAGGCCGGGTTCATCAACCAGTCACTGGCCGTCTACCAGAAGGAGTGACTTTGGCCCGCAAGTCCCTCGTCATAAGGCTCCTCAGGGAAGGTCACCCGGAAACCATCGCGCCGATGACCGGCCGCACCGTATACATGGGTCACGACTGGAAGTGCCAGATCGTGGATCCGGGAAGTGAAAAAAACAGGTCCCGTCTCCTGGTCCGCTCCCTTTTCCGGACCCATATCTATCTTCCGCCGGACGCGGAGGGGACTTTCACCTACAAGGGGGCCACACTTTCCATCAGCGACATGGCCGTCTGGGGGGTCCTCTCCAGATCGAAAAACGGTTACCGGATCCGCTACCGCAAGGGGATGACCGGCAGGGTCTTCACCAGAAACGCCACCCTCGTTTTCGACCAGGCCGAGATCAGCAAGCCGATGCCGTTTACGGAAACGGTATCCACGGGTCACGTACCAGTCAAATATCGTCTCCAGATGCCTCACACCTCCGATTTCACCTTCCTGACCCTGCTCACCGTGATCCTGATAGCCCAGGTCCTCGCTGTAAGAGGCCTTCGGGACTACCACATCCCGGATGTCAGCACCTTGCGGGAAATGCCCAGACGCATATCGCGGCTGATCCTTGAGCCGACTGTCCCGCAGCCATCCCGGATCACGAAGGCGGGTGATAAAAGCGGGCCAGGCGCCGAGGAAAAAACCCCGGAACCTGAGCGCACAGAGCAAGCCGCAGCTGAAGAAACTCCGGCTAAAACGCCTCCGCCAGGAGGAACTCCCGCCCCGGCGACACGGGAGGCTATCCGCAGCCAGGTAACCAGGATGGGAGTGCTGGGCGTTCTCACCGGGCGGGGCACCGCCGGCAGGACCACTGCCGGGAGGGGCATTTCGGTCCTGCAGCTTGACGCCGAACTGCAGCAGGAACTCGACAGTGTCCTGGGGGAGATCAGCGGGATTACGACCAGCGCGGCTATCGCCGGGACCGGGGCCGGCGCGGGGTTCGGAAGGGCCGAGCCGGGGAGCGGGCTTATCGGTATCGACGGACAGATCAGTGATTCCGGGGTCTCCGGACCGGTGCAGGTCTCCAGCATAGGGAGAGTGCCGGAAGGGCCTCCCGGCATCGGTGACGGTTCTGGAGACGGTACCGGGACGGGAGCAGGAGAGGAATATGTCCCGCCCGAGCTCAGAGAAGAGCGTTCCAACAGGGCCATTGCAAGGATCGTGGCCGCCCACACAGGTGCCATCCGCTACGCCTACAACAGGGAGCTTCGCAAGAACCCCTCCCTGCGGGGCAAGGTGGTGCTCACCTTTACAATCTCCCCGGAGGGTCAGGTAACCGAATGCCGCATTGAAGAGTCTGCCATGGACTGGCCGCCCCTCGAGGAATCCCTCGTGAAGATGGTCAAAACCTGGAAGTTCCCGGAAATCCCGGAGGGTGTTGTGACGGTGAGCTACCCGTTAGTATTTTTCCCGAGCATGTAAGGAGCACGTGGTTGCGTGGAGAGTGCATGCGTAGGTGCGTAAGGTCTTTCGCATATACGCTTTACGGACGTACGGACATACGAAGCGAGGCCATGAGAAACCTGATCAAACTAACAATTATTATCGCGGCAATCTGCGCATTTTTGCACCCCTTGCACCATGCAATGGCCGCCTCGAATGGCCTCGCCGCTCTCCCCTACCCCGAAAGCCTCCTGGACGACCTCCAGTCCGGAGATGAGTCCGTGCGGCTTTCCGCAGTCCAGGCGATCAAGCCTTACAAGGAATCGGAATCGCTGAATATCCTTCTCAAAATGGTGGAGGAAGACCCCAACCCCCTCATCCGTCTGCAGGCAGTTGGCGCCCTGTGGTATCGCGGGGACTCACGAGCCTCAAAAATCCTTGAAAAAACCCTCGTTCTCGACAAGGACAGGGAGGTACGCCTTGCCAGCGCCGGCGCACTGGGCGACGTCGGCATCAAATCCACCTCGTCCATCTTCCTCGCCAACACCATCCAGTCCACAAAGGACATGATGCTGCTGGCGCGATGTATCCGAAGCCTGGGACGGCTCCAGGACCACTCCTCCACCACGACGGTGATGAAGTTTTTAGCTCACAAATATCCCGACGAGGTGCGCGGAACGGCGGCCGAAGCCCTCGGGCTCATGGCCGATGAAAAAGCCTCTGCAAAGCTCATCTCGACCCTGGAAGGCGACCCGGATGACACCGTCCGCTCATTGGCCGCCAGGGCCCTGGGCCGTATCGGTTCCCAGAGCGGGGAAGATGCCCTGGTCCGCACCCTTTTGTTCGATGATTCGGATATCGTCCGGTACCGCAGTGCCGAGGCCCTGGCGAACCTGCGGCTCACGACTGCCATCTACCAGGCATTTATCGACGGACTGAAGGATCCGGACAAGAGGGTGAGGTTCGAGTGCATGAAGGCCCTTTCGAACCATCTGAAAAAAAACGATGCCGGGGCGGTAGCCGAACTGCTTGCCGACGACAGGAGAGGGATCCGGGAACTGGCTCATCAGGCGCTGAGCAGACGGGGCATCGTGATGGAACGCATCGGGGATCGGTATCGACTCGTAGAATAAAACCGTGACTGGTGACTCGTAATTCGTGACTCGCTACTTCAAACCCACAGCTTTAATGTTGATGGACTCGCAAAAAGTCCATCAACGCGCCCCGCGCGGGGCGCCCAAATCAATGACTCACACCGTAAGTCATTGATTTGTAAGGAAAGGGAAAACGACGCTTTTCCCTTTCCGTGGAGCGAAAAGTCCCGGATTGGACTTTTTGCGAATCTATGAATGTTTCTGCCAATCACGAATCACGGATGTTACAGACTTTCTTTTAAAATCCTCTCCACATCCTTTATGGAAGACCAGACGCTGCCGACTATACCCCGCAGGATCTTCAGGGCTATGGCCGGCTCCCCTTCGGCAAACTTGTCGAAGTCCTCTTTTTCCAGCACGAGGACCTGCGATTCCCGGGTGACTCTGGCTGACACCGAAGTCAGGTGGGGCGGTGCCAGCAGGGACCATTCACCGAAGGAATCGCCATCGCCAAGGACCAGTTGACAACCCGCTTCGATCCCTCCCGTATCGACGCTGATCTGCCCCTTCTCGATGAGATAAAACTTGTCCGATCTCATGTTCTCCGCCACGAGAACCGTATCCTGGATGTACTTCTCTTCACTGACGATCCTGGAAAAGAGCGCCAGCTCCCTGTCGGTGAGAGAGGAAAAGATCTTGCTCTGCCTGAGTGGTTTGATCTTGGCCATGGGGACTCCAGTAATCAGTAATCAGTAATCAGATAGGAGTATAACCTAACCGAGGATCACCTTGAACCCTAAATGAGCGCTGCGAACTGCCTTGACAAACAACATCATCTTTACCCTATAAACCACTGTTTATATAGGTATCTTTCAGCTTTACATAGTGTGCTGCCGTACGCAGGATACGATCTCTTTCCTTTTCACTCACCGTGCGGATGACCCTGGAGGGAACCCCCAGAACCAGTTGGCCCGGCGGTACCTCCTGCCCTTCGGTTACAAGGGCTCCGGCGCCGACGATGGAACCGGTGCCGATGGTCGCCCCATCCAGTATCCGCGACCCCAGGCCGATCAGGCACTCCTCGTGGATGGTGCAGCCGTGAACGACCGCCCCGTGGCCTACCGAGACCCTGTCACCGATCTCAAGCGGGAACCTGTCCGTGGTCACATGGAGGATAGATCCGTCCTGGATGTTGGTCCTGCTGCCGATCCGGATCCAGTTGACGTCACCCCGCACCACTGTTCCGAACCAGATACCGGCATCGTCTCCGACTGTGACGTCACCGATGACCGTTGCCGTCGGTGCGATAAAAACATCTTTTCCGATGGTCGGTTCTTTTTCGAAGAAAGGAAAAGAACTCATTGTCGGTTAAAACCCGTTTGAAGTTTGAGGTTTGAAGTTGCAGTCATGACAAACGACGCGTTTTTCCATTTCACCTTCCACTTTGTCCTCTACAAACCGATCTCCTCCGCGATCCCCTTCATGGCGTCCAGGCTCAGTTCGAGAAACTCATCCAGGGGCACACCCATCTCCTCGCAGGAGCGGATCTGGTCCCTGTCGGCGCCCCTGGCGAACTGTTTCTCCTTGAAACGCTTCCGCACGCTCTTGAGCTTGACCGGTTCAAGTTTCTTTTCCGGCCGTATGAGAGCGGCGGCCACGATGAGGCCCGTCACCGGATCGGCGGCGTAAAGAGCCTTGTCCAGAAGTGTCACTCTCTCCCGGTGGCCGGCATGGGCCACGATGGCGTCGAGGATCTCCTCGTCGATCCCTTTTTCCCTCAAGATCTCGGAAGCGATATATCCATGCCGGGGGAAGTTGTCGATGGTCTCATGGTAATCCAGGTCGTGGAGAAGGCCGGCCAGACCCCACTTGTCGATATTCTCACCGAAACGCCCGGCCAGCGCCCGCATCACCGCTTCGGTGGCCAGCATATGGTTCTGAAGACTGGGTTCCGTAACCTTTTCCATAACCAGATCGAACGCTTCCTGGCGATCCATGATGGTTAACCTCCTTTTGGACCTGTCTCGACAACCTGATGATCAAAGGCCCGCTTTCCAGGGCAGCCCGAGCAGACGCATTGTACACAGAAAGTGCCTGAATCTCCACACCCTGACAGATCCATTTCTTGAGCCGGTGTTTTCAGGAAGGGGAGGACATGGTAGATTCAGATAGCAGTAATCAGTAATCATTAGCCAGTAGTCTGGAATCTGGAAAGGCCTGATCGTATTTTGCTCCCGTTGAGAAAAAAACTCCTATTGATCGCTCTCCCCCTGGCCGCTGCCGCCGTCATCGGCGTCAGCCTCGGGGTTCTTATGGCCATCACCCAGGACCTGCCCCAGGTCGAAGACCTCCAGACCTACGAACCCTCATCAATAACGAGGATCGTGGCAGACGATGGACGCGCAGTCAGAGCCCTGTTCGTGGAGCAGCGCATCCCTGTGGCGCTCAGCGGTGTTCCCGACCACATGGTAAACGCCATCGTCGCCGTTGAAGATTCCCGTTTTTACCAGCATTTCGGTCTGGACATACGGGGCATCTTGCGAGCCCTGTGGCGGGATCTCGTCTCAATGCGGGTCGTGGAAGGCGGGAGCACCCTGACCCAGCAGCTTTCAAAGGTCCTTTTCCTGACGCCGGAAAAAACCCTGATGAGAAAGGTCCGGGAAGCCATCCTCGCCATCAACATCGAACGCCGTTATTCGAAAGACGAGATCCTCACCCTCTATCTCAACCAGGTCTACCTCGGGGAAGGCGCATACGGCGTTGAAGCGGCTTCCAGGATCTACTTCGGCAAACACGCGTCAGAGCTCAGCCTGCCTGAGTGCGCCATGATCGCCGCCCTCCCCCGATCCCCCTCCCGCTATTCACCGATCACCAACCCGGACCTGGCCATTACCCGCATGAATATCGTCCTGAGACGGCTCCTTGCCGAAGGGTACATCACTCAGCTGCAGCACGACGAAGCGGTCCGAACCGGGTTCGCCGTCTCTCCGGCCCCGGCGCCCGAGGATCCGGCACCGTATTTCACCGAAGTCATCAGGAGGGAACTTGAAGAGAGGATCGGAGCCAACCTCCTTTACCGGGGCGGCATCACCATTGAATCGACCCTGAACCTGGACCTCCAAAGGGCCGCAGTTCAGGCCGTTGCCTCCGGGCTTACCCGCTATGAAACCAGGCAGCCTCCAAAACCGGACGGACCGCGCGCCCAGGGGGCGCTTCTCGCCCTGGATCCCGGAACCGGCGAGGTCAAGGCCATGGTAGGAGGCCGGGATTTTGCCTCCTCACCCTATAACCGGGCCGTCCAGGCCCGCAGGCAGCCGGGGTCCGCTTTCAAACCGATTCTTTACGCCGCAGCCCTGGCGAACGGCTTCCCGCCCACAAAGGTGCTACTGGACGAACCCTTCGAGGTGAAACTGAAAGGATCCGCACCGTACATCCCGGTGAACTATTCCGGACGGTACCTGGGGCCCGTGACCATACGGTACGCCCTGGAAAACTCTCTTAACGCGGCCTCTGTGGACCTGCTGCTCAAGCTGGGCTACCAGCCGGTCCTCGACATGGCCGGCCGCCTGGGCATCGATACGGGTCTGAAGCCTTATCCGACCCTGGCGCTGGGAGTCTTCGATGTGAGCCTGATGGAGATTGTCGCCGCCTACAGCGCCTTTGCCAACAGGGGGATCTACGTCCGCCCAAGGGTGATCAGGCGGGTCCTGGACCGCCAGGGGCAGGTGATCTATGAGCCTCCCCTGGAGCTTACGGATGCTCTTTCACCGCAGTCGGCCTTTCTCATCACCAACCTCCTCGAGGGGGTGGTTCAGCATGGCACAGGACGCCAGGCGCTCGCTCTGGACCGGCCCCTTGCCGGTAAGACCGGCACCACCGACAGCTACAAGGACGCCTGGTTCGTGGGGTTCGCGCCGGATCTGGCTGCCGGAGCGTGGGTTGGATACGACACTCCCGCCTCCCTCGGTTACGGAGAGACGGGCTCCAGGGCGGCCCTGCCTATCTGGACCCGGTTCATGGAAAGAGCCCTTGAAGGGAAACCGGCCGAGGAGTTTCCCATCCCCACTCGGATCATCGTCGTGGAGATCGACCCCGCAACCGGCCTTCTGGCTTCCCCTGAGTGCTCAGAAAGGGCGGTGGAGGTCTTCCTGGAAGGGACGGAACCGGAGGAAACTTGCCGGGTACATGGCAGACGCGGCGACGCAGAGCCACGGTGACACGGGGAAATAGCTGGTTGAGAATGGGATTCAGCCATGCATGCAGCCTGAGCAACGTACTGTCACGTACCCCCGGCAAAGCCGGGGGATTTCCTTAAGGATTAAGTCCATCAACGGTTGACACCGCCGGGTGTGTCGTTATAGAGATACCTGGATGTTTTCGGCTAAAAAGTTTTCCATCATCCCCGTCCTGATCCTCCTGATCCTGTCCCTTGCTGTGACGTCGTGGGCCCAGTATCGCCACAAAAAGCTCTTCGAGGACCGATATGTTCACGAACCCGTTGCCACCGGGGAGTGTACGGTTTGCCACGGGATGCACTTCCCCGAGGCTCCCGGGCAGCTGGCCCAACCGGTCCCCCTTCTCTGTTTCGAATGTCACGATAACCCTGCCTCCGGCAAACCCTACCTCCACAGCCCGGCAGGTGAAGGTCAGTGCATGGCGTGCCACTATCCGCACTCTTCCTCCCGGCCCGGCCTTACGAAGCGTTCCACGGTGCCGCTGTGTACCGGCTGCCATAAGAAGAAAGAGGGCGGCCGGCACGGAGAGGCTGTCTTCGAGGGTGATTGCACACGGTGCCACGATCCCCACGCATCCGGGGTAAAATACCTGCTTAAAGGAGTTGCCAAGGGAGATTGCGTGACCTGTCACCAGGTGATCACGGAAGAGGCATTCGTTCACACGGCCGTGAAGGAGAGCGGGTGTCCTGAGTGCCACAACCCCCACTCCTCGCCTCCCTTAGCCACCCTCCCCTGCCTCCAGTGTCACTCGGATCTCCTGGGTGGCGCTCTGGTCCACGAAGCGATGGAAGAGGGGTGCGCTGCCTGTCACATGTCACACTCCGGCCAGGAGCCGATGCAGCTCAATGAGAGCCTCCCGGACCTGTGTCTCGGGTGTCATGACGAGATGTCCGCCGGCAGGCACGGGAAGATGTCGGTTGGCCTGGGCTGCACCCGGTGTCACACGCCTCATTCCTCGGAGGCGCCCGGCCTCCTCACCGATTCGGTTCGTCGGGGACAATGCGCTGCATGTCACGTGGAGATCGTCCTCAAGGAGGTTCCCCACACTCCGGTGAGCACCAACAGGTGTCAGCGGTGCCACGATCCCCATACCCGGCCCCCTGTGCCCATAGCCCTGTGCCAAGACTGTCACGGGGGGATCCTGGACGGACGGTACGATCATGAAGCAGCCCTGGAAGGGTGCGGCAACTGTCACGACGCCCACGGTTCCAGCCTCCCCGACAACCTCACGGCCCTGGTCCCGGAACTGTGCACCGACTGTCACGGGGAGATGGAGGGCGGGCGTCACGGGGATATACTCCTGTCGACGGAATGCGGGAGCTGCCACGATCCTCACAGCGCCCTGCAGCCCAAACTGCTCACCATGCTGAAGGAAAAGGCCAGCTGCAGTACCTGTCACCGTTCACAATCCGAGGGAAAGGTTGTCCACACACCGGTCAGATCCGCCGGCTGTGACCAGTGCCATGCCCCCCACGTCGAACCGCCGGTACCGACGACGCAGTGCACCGATTGTCACACGGATATCACAGGAGGCACCACAGAAGGCCTGTTCCGGCACGCCGCCCTGGAGGAAGGGTGCGACGCCTGCCACGACACTCACACCAGCGGGCAGGGCAACCTCCTGACGACAGGGATCCCCGACCTTTGCCTTCAATGCCACGATGAAAAACGTTGGGGAAAACACGGGGATACGGTACTTGACGAAGAGTGCGGCTCATGCCATGAACCCCATGCATCTTCCAGGAAAGGTCTCCTGAGGGTCCTAGGGGACAGGAGCTGCCCCAGCTGCCATTCGGAAAAGCGCTCCGGGCCCTATGTCCACTCCGCCCTCAGTGAGTTTGAGTGCGGCCATTGCCACGATCCCCACGCAGATCCCCCCGTGATGCCTCCCCTCGCCTGCCAATCGTGTCACCCGGACATATCTGACAGGAGCGTCTCCCACGGCACCCCCTCCCTGGGCAGGTGCCTGGAGTGTCACGATCCCCACAGTGCCGGATCGATAGCATCGGTCCAGCACGAAGAATCGACAGGGCGTGATGACTGCCTGGAATGTCACCGGGACATCGCGCGAAAACTCGAAAGGGAGAGGACGATCCACGCCCCCGTCTCAGGGGATGAATGCACCGTGTGCCACACCAACCACTCCGGTGAGCCGCCCTTCACCAAACAGGTTTTCTCGAACACGAAGTATGTCCCTTACGATCCTGAGTCCTACGAGCTCTGTTTTTCATGCCACTCCCCAGGTCTGGTCCAGGTCAAGTACACCGAGACCGACACCGGTTTCCGGCAGAACCGGTGGAACCTTCACAACCTCCACGTCGTACGCGATGGTGAGCGCGGTTTTTCCTGCTGGGTCTGCCACGATTCTCACTCATCGGACCAGGCCCACCTACTCAACCGGGAGGTGCCCTTCAACACAGCCTACAACCTCAAGATCGAATTTAAAAAAATTGACAACGGCGGAGAGTGCAGGACCAACTGCCACACCGTGAAGGAATATTTGAGATGAAAGGAATATCTCAAATATTCCCAGTCGTAGACCTGGTCTTGGATCTGGTTAAAGGTCAAAAACTCAGGCTCCGTCCAGTTCTGGGAGCCTGTCGGAGAACCCCATGCAGGCTCCTGGATATAGTTTTTCGGAAGTAGCATTTAGACCGAAAAGGACAAATATATGGCACATTTGGTAATTCACTGGAGTTATTCACCGGTTTAATGCTCTTGTTTTCAAGAAAAGACCCAA